>DBIX01000084.1:0-34302 GCA_002297005.1 Cyanobacteria bacterium UBA791
CGCAATCGGCAAACTTTTTTTTTGAATGCGTGAGCCGGTGTTGCTGGAGTTGGCTTTGCGTAGGCAAAGACAAGCAGAGCAACACTACGATAGCGACGTAGGATTGCAGGACGAAGTCCGAAACCCACAGGAGCACAATGAATACAAAACGCACTTAGTAAATATGTTATTGCGAGCGATAGCGAAGCAATCCAAACCAAATTCATAATTTAACGAGATTGCTTCGTCGTTTTACTCCTCGCAAAGACATTACAAGTCTTCTACTTGTAGGTTGGACATACTTGCCCAACAAATAATAATAAAAAAGACTTCTGAAAAACAGAAGTCTTTTTTGTTTTGCTAAATATATTCCTTTTTAGTTGTAAACTACCGAATAGCCTTTGATACAAACTTAGAAATTTCGTAGAATGTATCCTGAACAAATTCTTTTGCAATTTGTCCCATAGGTCGATTTTCAACATGGTCAAATAAGAAGTATATAGGGTCTTGCGAATTGTTAAAACGCATTCTATAGTCCTTCATATTCAAATAATAAAGGTCATCTTTATTTGCTCTAATAAATGTTCCAAAATCTTGCGTCATAAAAATACACTCTCTAATCTTTCACATGTATATAAAGTATTTCTCAAACACTTAATTTCAGCATGTTTTAGAACTGTTACAAAATTTTACAAAAAGAAAATTAACCTTTATAAATGAATTTATTTTCTTTTTCAAGAGAAATTTCTTTTTGATTTTTTAAGTAGTCAATAAAAATATCTTGTTCGTGAGAAGTTGCTTTAAATTCTTCAAGTTTTTCAGGTAATTTAGTCATTAATGTATATTTATCAATAGCAACTTTAATTTTTTTGTCAGATGGGTTCAAGGTGTCAATTGTTGTGTTGTCGTCCAATTTTATATCATTAACGTAAATTTTTTCACCATCTGCATTTAGTTTTGGTTGAGAAGATGCACTAAATGACATTCCTGAAGCTCTGCATAAGTCAGGAATAACTTTATGTGGAGTGTATTTCTCCCAATTTGCATTTAGAACTTTTACAAGTTCTTTTTCTGTCATATCTACAACACCAACTTCAGAATTAAAAGGTAGCATTGCATATTTTATATCATAAGTTGTAATTTTGTCGTTAGCTCCACCTCTTAGGGTTGGTGCACCAAATACTGCAACTTTAGCACCATCATCTTTGTATTTTTCAAGCATAGCTTTACCATAATGATTATGGATAGGGTTTTCCAGTAATCTTTCTTCTGTTGGGTTTTTAGGGTTATAAGGTGTTTTTACTGTTACTAAAGTTTCATTTTTACCTAAGTATTTTTCCATTAGACTTTCAATAGATTTAGACTCTTCAAATGGGTCTAAATTTACTAACTTGTTTATGATTTTATCTTGTTTTAATACCCCTTTATCATCAAATTCAACGTTTAAATAACCAGCGTATTTATTTAAACCTCCAGCTTGAGTGATTAAAACAGGCTCGTTTCTTTTTGACATTACAAGATTTAATTTTTCATTTCCACCATTATCTTGGGTATTAACTCCGTCGATTTCTGTATGAGTGTGACCACCGATGATAATATCGACACCCTCAGTTTCTCTAGCAATTTTTAAATCTTTATCGTCGCCATATCCAACATGAGAACATAGGATAATTTTATTTACGCCTTGAGCTTCAAGCTCTTTTGCTTCTTTATTTATGGCTTCAATTGTTTTATCAATATCCATAACTTTTGTTGGATTTTCTCCAGCTTCGTTTTTACCTATGTACGAATCTATTGGTGCAGCACCTATAATACCAAACTTATGTCCACCTTTCATAAAGGTTGCTGACTTAACAAGTTTTTTATCTTTTAGTCTTTTGGCTAGGTCATTTTTTTCATCAACTTCAATATTTGCACAAACTGCTTTGAATTCAGCTTTTTCAAGATTTTCTGCTAAACCCTTTGATTTTGATGAAAACTCATGGTTTCCTAATGCAGTAGCATCAAGTTTGAATTTGTTCATAAAATCTACAAGAAAAGAATTTCTTTTCTTGTCTGTACCTAAAAACATATCGCCACCTGAAAGAGTAAGCTTTGGAACAGTAACATTTTGCTTTTCAAAACAATCTTTTGCAGTTTTTAGTTTTCCAAGACGTTTTAAATCACCATGCATATCGTTGTTGTAAAAAACACTCAAGGATGCATTGGATGTGTTTTGTGGCTTAAAACTATTTCCAATATTGTTAAGCATAAAACGACCTTGTTTACACTACTACCTACATATTAATAAAGTCATGAAAAGTCATTAAATTGCTATTTTGTAAAGGTTTTAGTTATTAATTTTACAATTAATTATTTGTTTAAACCTAAAGCTGCAATTTTGTCTTCCATTGGATATTGGTAACAATATTTATCTAAGTTTTGGTAATTGATTTGAATTCTTTTTTCAGGTTTTTGGTCGAAATCAACATCTTTGTTTTCTTCTAAGTAATTCATGAACATATCTTGTTCTGTACCAACACTTTTAGCAGTTGCTTTGTAAGGTGCTAAAATGTCTTTTGTATCTTTTTCGCCAAATAAGAAAGTATCCATAACGATTTTTAATTTGTTTGTTTTTGATGGATTTTTAACATCAACTGATTTAATAACATTATTTTTGTCATCAACAAATTCTAATGATTTAATGTGACCATTGATACCTTTGTCAGCATTTTCATCAATTGTGTATTTCATACCTGAACATCTTAAAAGTTCTGGATCAAAGTTTTGGAATAATTTACCAGAAGTTGCTTCTAATGTTTTTACAAAATCTTCTTCTGTAATATCAACAATAACGTATTCTTGGTTATATGGAAGCATATCATATTTCACATCATATTTTGAAATAGGACCTTCTACACCTCTTTTAATATTGTTTGTTGGGTGAACTTCTGCTAATACATTTTTATCAACTTTTCTTGCACCAGTTAAAATCGCATCAGAAACAACGTTTGCAACTGGGTTTTCCAAATATCTATCTTGGAATTCATTGATAGGCATATATGAATGTTTTGGAGTTGATAAAATTTTGTTTTCACCTAAGATGCTTGCAATCATATTTGAAACACCTTTGTTAGGTTTAAAGTTATCTGTATTTGCTAATTTGTTAACAATTGAATCTTCTTTGATAACACCGTTTTTGTCAAATACAACATTTAAGAAACCAGCATATTTGTTTAATTTGCCAGCTTGAGTGATTACAACAGGTTCACCTCTTTTTGATTTCACAACGTTTAATTTGTGGTCGCCACCTTTGTCTTCTTTGTTTGCACCATCAATAACTGTATGAGAGTGACCGCCGATAATAATATCAACGCCTTCAGTTTCTCTAGCAATTTTTAGGTCAGCATGTTCGCCATAACCTGTGTGAGTACAAAGGATAATTTTATTGATACCTTGTTTTTCTAATTTTTTAGCTTCTTCGTTGATGGCTTTGATAGTTTGGTCAACGTTCATTTGTTTGATACCAGTACCATCTTGTTTTTCTTTTGTCGTAATATCTGTGTCAAATGGAGCTGCACCGATAATACCAAATTTGTGACCACCTCTCATAAATACGGCAGATTTGGCTAATTTTTTGTCAGCCATTCTATCTCTAAGTTTGTTGCCTTCAGGAATGTCAAGGTTTGCACAAACTGCAAGTGTATCTATATTTTTAAGATTTTCAGCCAATTTTTCAGAACCTGAATGGAATTCGTGGTTGCCTAATGCTGTAGCATCAATTTTCATAGCATTCAAAAATCTTGTAATTACATTAATTCTTTTTGGGTCTTTACCATATAACAAGTCGCCAGCTGCAAGAGTTAAATTTGCACCAGCTTTATTTTGTTTTTCAAAACAATCTTTTGCAGTTTTCATTTTTGCTGCACGGTTGATGTCACCGTGAACATCGTTCATATAAAATACGCTTAATTCTGTTTCGCCTTTTAATTTGTTTGCTTTATTTTGTGGTTTGAAAAAATTATTAATATTACTACCAATATTGTTAACCATACAGTAAACCCTATTTACTAAACTACCTACTCCTATATAAAGTACCTTAAAGCCATGAAATTGCCTGTTTTTCATGCTTTTGTTAAGGAAATGTAACGTTGATTTTTTTGATAATTATATTTATGTTATAATTTTGCCATATATAATAGAAGGGGTTAAATATATGATTACAGTAAATAAAAAAGAAAGAAAATCAATCCGTTCTGCATTCGGTAAAGCATTAGCAGAAGTTGGAAGAGAAAATCCAAACGTAGTAGTTTTAGATTCAGACTTAGCTGGGTCAACTCAAACAAAAGTTTTTGCAACAGAATTTCCAGATAGATGGTTTGATTGTGGTATTGCAGAAGCTGATATGACAACAACAGCTATCGGTCTTTCTACAACAGGTAAAATTCCTTTTATTGCAAGTTTCGCAGTATTTGCAACTGGTAGAAACTATGACCAAGTTAGAAATGGTGCTTGCTATGCAAACTTCAACTTAAAAGTTGTTGGTACTCACGGTGGTATTACAGTTTGCGAAGACGGTGCAACTCACCAATCATTAGAAGATGTTTCTCTAATGAGAGGTTTACCAAATATGCAAGTTTTAGTTCCAGCAGATTGTGCTGAAATGAATGCAGCTGTTAAATATGCAGCAAAACATGTTGGTCCTGTTTACATCAGAGTTCCTAGAACAAACGTTCCTGATGTATTCGAAGAAGGTCACGAATTTGATTTAACTCATGCATCAGTTCTTAAAGAAGGTAAAGATGTAACTGTTGTTACTAACGGTGAAACAACTGCTGAAGTTATTGAAGCAGCTGGCATTTTGGCAGAACAAGGTATTGATGTTGAAATTGTTCACTTACCAATGGTTAAACCAATTGATAAAGAAGCAATTGTTAAATCAGCTAAGAAAACAAATTATGTTGTAACTGTTGAAAACCATTCAGTAATCGGTGGTGTTGGTTCAGCAGTATGCGAAGTTTTAGCAGAAGAATACCCTGTAAAAGTTCATAGATTAGGCGTTCAAGATACATTTGGTCAATCAGGTGATTTTGATAACTTAATGAAACACTACAGATTAAATTCTGTTGAACTTGCTGAAGATATTAAAAAATTAATGGAAGAAAAATAATGATACAGTTACGTTCAGTAACAAAAAAATACAAGAATAATAAATACGCTCTAAAGAACGTAAATTTAGACATTGATTCAGGTGAATTTGTATTTCTTGTAGGTAAATCTGGTGCAGGTAAATCTACATTAATGAAACTTCTTTACAGAGAAGAAATGCCATCTTCTGGTACTGTTATCATTGGTGGTATTAACATCGCAAATTTACCAAATGACAAAGTTCCAAGTTTACGTCGTTGCATGGGGATTGTGTTCCAAGATTATAAACTTCTTCAAAACCAATCAGTTTATGATAACATTGCCTATGTAATTAGAACAATGGGTATTAGTTCAAAAGAAATTAATGCTCGTGTTACAGGTGCGTTGAAGGTTGTAGGTTTGCTTGACAAAATGAAAGCAAAACCATCAGAACTTTCAGGTGGTGAACAACAACGTGTTAGTATCGCAAGAGCTATCGTTAATGGTCCACCATTATTGATTGCAGACGAACCTACTGGTAATTTAGACCCTAAAAATTCATTAGAAATTATGCAAATTTTGGATCAAATTAACCAAAAAGGTATTACTGTAATTATTTCTACTCATGATAAATCAATGGTAGATTATTTTAGAAAAAGAGTTATCACTCTTGATAATGGCGAAGTTATAAAGGACGTTCAAGCAGGAACTTATGCGTAATAGAAAACAAGCAATTAAAAAACAAGTTAAAAAGCATATTCCAAAAGACTGGCTTACTGAGATAAGAATAGTCTATCGTTTGACGTGCGAAATTCTAAATGACTTTAGAAGAACTGGTCTTATCAATATCGTAATCATTACTACAATGGCTGCAATTTTGACTTTATTCGGTTCTTTGTTTAGAACAACTTTATCAGTTTCAACTTTTGCAAAAGAACTTGGTAATGTTTTAGAGATTTCTGTTTACTTAAAATCTAATGCTGATGCCAATGTTACTAGTCAAAGAATTAAGGAGATTGACCACGTAAAAGGTGTTACAATTATCCCTAAAGAAAAAAGTTGGGCTGATTTTAAACGTGAAATTAAAATTGGTGATATAGATAATCCTTTACCTGATACTCTTCATGTAAAGGTTGATAAGCCAGACAATATTAACGAAGTATTTAATAAAATTAAAACTCTTACTGTTGTTGAAAACATGAATTATGCTCAGGATTTGGCAAAGAAAATTCAAGTTTTGAACAACGCTGTAAACACTACTACTGTGTTTGTAATCATTATTGTTGCGATTTTGACAATCACTATCATTAACAATACTATTCAACTCGTAATTCAGTCGAGAAAAGAAGAAATAGAAATTATGAGATTGATGGGTGTAAACAATTGGTACATCAAAATTCCATTGATTATGCAAGGTGCATTATATGGTTTATTTGGTGCATTAATTGCTTTAATTCCTATTAACGTTGTTCAACAAATGTTGGATAATGTACATCAATTTTTCCTAATTCCAGCTCCTATTTTTGCCGAACATGCTGTAATTGTTACTACAATTCTTGTTGGCACTTTGTTTGGGGCAGGCGGAAGTTTCTTATCAATTAAAAAACACTTGCAAGTATAAATATAGGTGCGAAACATGAGCGATATACAAGATATTCAAAAATTAATTAATGATTTAAGAGAAATTCCTGCTATGCCGAATGTTGTAATGCAGGCTATTAACCTTGTTAAAAATCCAAATGCTAGTATTAAAGACTTAGCAAATATTATTTGCTATGACCAATCTTTAAGTGCAAAAGTTTTGACACTTGTAAATTCAGCTTATTATGGATTTTCGCAACAAATTACTTCAATCAACAGAGCTTTAGCTCTTATTGGTATGGTAAAAGCTAAAAACTTAATTATTACAATTGCGATGCGTCCAATGTTTACAAGACAAAGTGATAAAGAACTTTGGAAACACTCAATTCGTGTTGCCGTAGGTTGTGAATATTTGGCAAAACATAAAAATCTTTTAAACCCAGACGAAGCTTTTGTACTAGGGTTCATGCATGATGTTGGAAAAATGATTTTCAACATGAAAGATCCAAAATTCTACGAAGAAGTTAAAGATAGAATAGCTGCTGGCGAAAAAGCTATTGATATTGAGTCTGAAAAATTTGGTTGTAACCATACTCAAGTTGGTATTATCTTGGCAAAAAGATGGCAACTACCAGTAATTATTTCAAACGTAATGAAATATCACCATTCTCCTCAGGATTCATCAATTCCAGTTGCTTGTTCTTTAGTAAACTTTGTAGATACTCTTGTTCAAGACAATTACAAATACGAGGATATTGATACTGAAATTACAAAAGTTCTTGGTTTGGAATTATCAATTGGTAGAGCAGAAATGTTCAGAGATGATATTCTTGAACAAGCAGACGCATTATTTAATAAACTTTCATCATAGTAAAAATAGATAGAGGCATAAATGCAAGAATCAGGAAATAACGTCTTATTCGTTACAAACGAAGATGATATAGTAAATCAGTTATCAGACCAGTTGATACTTTTAAGAAACATCGACTGTATCTTAATTAGATTGTATACTGATGCGTGTGAAACAATTGACAAGGATAGACCTCAATCTATTATTATTACTTGTTCAAACAGAGAAGAAGAGGCTAGTTGTTTAGAAACAATTAAATTGATGAAAAATCATACAATTGTTCCTATTATTCTTGTTTTAAGGGAATATAACGAAGATTTTATTAAACTTGCAAACAAAGCTGGTATAAGTGATTGTGTGACTGTAGAATACGGTCATAGCGAAATTCTTATGAGAACAATTTGGAGTTTGCAAAAAAATGAAATGAGAGAAACTCATAAGAAAACAAGACGTCTTCTTGAACAATTAAAAATTTTAGATGAAAATACTGGCTTTTATACAACAAAACAAGCAAAAAGAGTTTTTGCAAACGAAATTAATTATTTGCAAGAAAATAAATTAGATGCAGTTTTAATGGCAATTTGTCCAAATGAAAATGCTGGTATAAAAATTACAAAAGAAAAATTAGATGAAGTTGTTAAGAGTAACGTCCGTGGTTCAGATATTGTAATCATGCATGACGAAAATACTTATTTTTTAATTCTTACAAACACAAACTTATCTGGTGCGATGATTGTATGGTCAAGAATTATTAAAACAATTGGTGCAGAGGGAACAATCTGTGGTTGTATTACAGATATTGCAACAAATCCAGCAGATGATCTTCCAAAATTAATGATAGATGCTTTGACAGTTGCTCTGACTGCTCCAAATAACTTTATTGCAATCAATAATGATAAAGAAGATGATGATATTTGGTTTGAAACAAAAAGTGAGAAGAATTCTCATAACCTTAAATTATTCCAACAAATTTTCAAGAAGAAAATGGCATCTACTATTAGACCACTTTTCGAATTTGCTAAAAAATCAGCTAAAAGAAAATTACAAAAAATTGCTTTTGATATTAAAGAAACGGAATCTAGTATTGAATTAAAGCTTACAAAAGATGACAAAGTTTCAATACTAAAATTGGAACATACAGGGACTTCGTACGTTACAGTTTACTTTATTCATGAAGGTTTAGATAGTCCTGAAAATAAAAAATCAAATATGGAATTTAATGAAATTAATGAGGCAGAACTAAAAGAAATCATTGATTCATTTATTGTTGAATATTTAAGTTACGCAAACAAGTAAAAATTTAAATTGTAACGAATGTAAAGTTGATTTTAAGACGGTTAAAATTCAATTATAGCTGTAAATTTTCTATGTTTGTAAAAAATTTATTTTATTTTAGGTAGCAAGTTTTATTTTTAGGTTCATTATACCTGTATAATAGATATAAGTGAATTAATTAAATAGAGGTAGGAAAATGAACGTTAATGCAAATGCAGGTGTAGCAACACCAAGTTTTCAAGCAAGATTAAAAAATAATAAAGTAACTGAAAAAGTTGTTAATAAAATGAATGAAGATCAATTAACGGTTTTTAAACAAGCTTTGACTAATCTTTCAAAGGTTGCTCCAAATGATGTTGTAGAAATTTCTAAGAAAACACAAGGTTCTTCAAGAGGATTTGGACCATACGAAGTTAATGATTATTACGTAAAAAATACAAAAGATAGTAAATCTGAAACTAAATTCAAATCTACAGTAGGAAATCTTGAACCAGAAGATTTGATTAACGTAGTTAAAAAACTTGCAAATCCAAAAACAAAAATAAGCAAAACTGTTTTACCAGAAAACAATGCAACAGTTCAAGCTAATGGAAAAGAACAAGCTAAAAAAGAAGTTCTTGACATGATGGCTTAATAAAAAGTTAAATAGTTAAAAAAAGAGGGTTGAACATTTGTTTGACCCTCTTTTTTTATGAAAAAATATTATCTTTTTCACCTTATTGAATGACTTGTAAAACTTTTTTCTTTGTTGTAAATTTAGGTTGTACTTATAAATACAACAAGGAGATTTTCAAATGAGTGAAAGAAAATTAGTAGGAACAAACGAAATGTTCAAAAAAGCATTAGCTGGCGGATATGCTATCGGTGCTTACAATGTTAACAATATGGAAATTTTACAAGGTATTGCAGAAGCAGCTGAAGAAACTCGTTCACCAATCATCTTACAAGTTTCAGCAGGTGCAAGAAAATATGCTAACCAAACATATTTAATCAAATTAGTAGAAGCAGCATTAGCTACAACTACAGTACCTATCGCTTTACACTTAGATCACGGTGCTGATTTCGAAATTTGTAAAGCATGTATCGACGGTGGTTTCTCATCAGTTATGATTGATGGTTCAAGATTCCCATTCGAAGAAAATGTTGCAGTAACTAAAAAAGTTGTTGAATACGCTCACGAAAGAGGAGTTTCAGTAGAAGCTGAACTTGGTAAATTGGCTGGTGTTGAAGACGATGTTAACGTTGATGCTAAAGATGCTAAATATACAAACGTTCATGAAGCTGTAGAATTTGTTAAACAAACAGGTTGTGATTCATTAGCTATCGCTATTGGTACTTCACACGGTGCTTACAAATTCAAAGGTGAAGCTAAATTAGACTTCGACAGATTAAAAGAAATTAAAGACGCATTAAAAGAAGCTGGTTTCGGTGATTACCCAATCGTTCTTCACGGTTCTTCTTCAGTTCCAAAAGAATTCGTAGAAAAATGTAATAAATTCGGCGGTAACTTACCAGATGCACAAGGTGTTCCAGAAGATATGTTAAATTATGCTTCTAAACACGGTGTTGCTAAAATCAATATCGATACAGACTTGAGATTAGCAATGACATCTACTATCAGAGAATTCTTCATTGAACATCCTGAAAAATTTGACCCACGTGAATACATGGGACCTGGTAGAACAGCTGTTAAAGAAATGGTAATGCACAAAATGAGAGATGTATTAGGTACAGCAGGTCATGCTGATGACTAATAATTAATCTCAATAAGATTAACAAAAGCAGAGAGCTGAAAGCTCTCTGTTTTTTTATGCGAAATTTTAGGTTTTATTTATTTTAATATTTTGTTGTAAAAAAATTTTGTTTAATATAAACTTAATCATGCAGAAGTTTTATGGCTATGGCTGCCATAATCTTCCTAGATACATACAACCTTAAATAAAGAAAGGAAAATGAAAATGCCAAAAATGAAAACACACAGATCAGGTGCTAAAAGATACAAAATTACTGCATCTGGTAAAATCGTAAGAAGACAAGCTGGTAAAGGTCACTTACTTGCAAACAAAGACGTAAGCCGTAAAAGAAGACTCTCTAAAATGGTAGAAATTTCAGAATCACAAGTGAAATTAGTATCAAAAGAGTTACCATACAAGAAATATTCAAGATAGGAGAGTTAGAAAATGAGAATTGTTAGAGGAAACGTTAGTCGTAAAAGACATAAAAAAATCTTAAAATTAGCAAAAGGCTTTATCGGTGCTAGAAGCAGAATCTTTAAAGTTGCAAATATCGCTGTAATGAAAGCATTAAAATATGCTTACAGAGATAGACGTATGACAAAACGTAATATGAGAAGATTATGGATTGTTAGAATCAATGCAGCTGTTAGAGAACAAGGCATGAGCTACTCTAGATTTGTTAATGCTTGCAAAAAAGCTGACATCTTAGTTAACAGAAAAATGTTAGCTGACTTAGCTGTTAATGATCCAGAAGCTTTCACAGTAGTTGTAGAAACTGCTAAAGCTGCTTTATAATTACAAAAGTAATTATCAGAGATTTAAAAAAGGAGTTGAAGAAATTCAACTCCTTTTTTGTTGTCTTAATTTATTTTGTGTTTAGAACTTGATAGTTTGATTAGCCCTCTGCAAGTTTTTCTCTAACAAGTTTTTCAACTGTTTCTAAAACGTCAGGATGTTCTGCTAAAAATTCTTTTGCTTTTTCTCTACCTTGACCTAATTTTTCATCATTAAAGCTAAACCATGCACCTGCTTTTTTAACTATGTCAAGTTTTACGGCAACGTCAAGGATGTTACCGATTTTGCAAATACCTTTACCAAAGATAATATCAAACTCAGCTGTTCTGAATGGTGGAGCAACTTTGTTTTTCAAAACTCTTACTCTAACGTGGTTACCAACATCACCGTCTTCACCTTTTAAGCTTTCAACACGTTTGATTTCCATTCTTACTGATGCGTAATATTTAAGAGCATTACCACCTGTTGTTGTTTCAGGATTACCATACATAACACCGATTTTGTTTCTTAATTGGTTGATGAAAATAACAGTTGTGTTAGTTTTACCGATTACACCTGTTAGTTTTCTAAGAGCTTTACTCATCAAACGAGCTTGTAAACCCATTTGTTGGTCTTCCATAGAACCCTCAATTTCAGCTTTTGGAACAAGTGCTGCAACTGAATCGACAACGATAATATCAACTGCACCTGAACGAACAAGTTCTTCTGTAATATCAAGTGCTTGTTCACCTGTATCAGGTTGAGAGATTAATAAATCATCAACTTGAACACCTAAGTTTCTAGCATATTCAGGATCAAGAGCGTGTTCTGCATCAACGAATGCTGCTATGCCACCTTTTTTTTGACATTCTGCAACGATGTGTTGAGCCAGAGTTGTTTTACCAGAACTTTCTGGACCATAAATTTCAATGATTCTTCCTCTTGGAATACCTCCTATACCTAGTGCGATGTCTAAGTCTAAAGAACCTGTAGGAATAGCTTCAACATTAACGGCTGTTTTGTCGCCAAGTTTCATGATTGAACCTTTACCAAAATCTTTTTCTATCTTTTCGATTGCTAATTTTAAGGCTTTTTCTCTTTCAGCACTTACATTAGTTTCTTCTTTTTCTTTTACTGCCATATCTACCTCTTTATATTGAATAATCTCGTTTTTTAGCTTTGATATAAACTCCCATGCCAAGTGGTTTATATTCATTAATTCTATCTTTTAGATAGCAATTTTCTTTGCTAGTTTTTGCTAGTTTTAGTTTTAGAGTTTCATTTTCACTTTTTATTTTTTCATATTCTTCAAAAAATTCTTCTAATTTTCTAAATTTTTGATTTAAGTACTCTGTTGCACCATCAGGAAGAACATCTTCCATTTGATAAAAAGCATTTTTGATAGTTTCAAGAGTTTTGAATTGCTTAGAATTAAGAATTGATTGTTTGTATTTTTCTCTTAATTCTTTTAATCTTCTAACTTCATCATACGAAAAGAATGTATAACCTTTAGAATTTTGTCTTGGAGTAATTGCCGCAAGCTTACAAAGTCTGATAATTTCCTTGTTATCAGAGTTAAGGATTTCTCTTACTTCATGTGGTGAAAGCGTTGTTTCTTTTACCATTTTTACCCCATTTGTGACTAGATTTCTAATTTTAAAACCTCTACACTAACTATTTTATTTTATTCTGCAAAAAAAGACAAATACTTAACAAACCTTGATACTTGTATAAGTTTTAAAAAATATGATATTATTAATTTATGGATAACGATAATCAAGAAATTGAAGAACTACAACAAATCCTAAGAGAAGATTCTTCTAACTTTCAGGTTAGACGTAGACTTGCAATGGCTTTATTGGACAAAGGTTTTAACGAAGAATCTCTTAAACAATTTCAATTTTTAATAACAATTTTCCCAAATGATGCCAGTCTTTACTACAACATGGGTATTGTTTACGAGAAAATGCGAAAGCTTGATTTAGCAGAACAAACTTACTTAAAAGGTATAGAAATTGCTCCTGATGATACAGATTTTTATTACAATCTAGGTCTTGTATATATTGATATGTATGAATTTGACAAGGCAATTGAGCAGTTCAAAATTGTTCTAGAAACAGACTCTGACGACGGAAACAGTTTCTTTAACTTAGGTTTATGTTACATCAAAAAGAAACCACCTCAATTTGATATTGCAAAAATTTGTTTTCTAAAAGCTGTAAACTGTAATTCTCACGATATTTTTGCACATTTTCATCTTGGCTACATTTACAAAATGGAAGGTAAAATTAAAGAAGCTATCGCAGAATATCAAAAGGTTTTGGAAGAAAACCCAAACTGGAGTTGGTCATATTTCAACATGGGTGCAATTTATTTTGAGCAAGGCGATATTCAACAAGCAATCGAAAATCTTCAAAAATGTCTAGAGCTTAACCCACGTGATGTTGAGGCTTACAAAATATTTTCACAAATTCTCATAAAAATAGGTCACGTAAATCAGTCTATAAACTTGTTAAAAAGAGCATTAGAAGAAGTTCCTGATAATGGTGATATCTATTATATGCTTGCTCAAAATTACAAAATTGACAACATAACAAGCGATTATAAATATATGCTTGAAATGGCACTTGAAAATGAAGATACGCTTACTACGGTTACTCCTGAAGTTGTAAAACAAGAACTTTCAGCTTTTGAACAATAAAAAATACTCTTATAATTTGCAACTGGCATGCGTTTTTGGTATTATTTTCTCAAGATAGTGAGGAATTTAATTATGAAAATGTCAAAATTATTCGTGCAAACTTTAAGAGAATTTCCAGCAGATGCTGAAGTTGTTTCTCATAAATTTTTAGCAAGAGCAGGATACATAAGAAAATTAACAAGTGGTGTTTATAGCTATTTACCGTTGATGTGGAGAGTTATTCACAAAATCGAAAACATCATCAGAGAAGAACTTGATGCATCAGGTGCTCAAGAACTTTTACTTCCTGTTGTTCAACCTCGTGAACTTTGGGATGAATCTGGTAGATGGGAAGCTTATGGTAAAGAATTAGCACGTTTTAGAGATAGACATGATAGAGAAATGTGTTTATCACCAACAGCTGAAGAAGTTATTACTGCAGTTGCTCGTGACGGTTTGAAATCATACAAGCAAATGCCTGTTAATTTGTACCAATTCCAAGAAAAATTCCGTGATGAAGTTCGTCCAAGATACGGTCTTTTAAGAGGTCGTGAATTCATCATGAAAGACGGATACAGTTTTGACATTGACCAAGATGGTTTGGATAAAGAATATAAAAACATGGCAGAAGCATATACAAGAATCTTCAAAAGATGTGGACTTGAAACAAAAATGGTTCAATCAGATTCAGGTGCTATCGGCGGTAGCGTAAGCCACGAATTTATGGTAATCACAACAACTGACGCTGGTGAAAACGATGTATTCTATTGCGACGGATGTGATTATTCTGCAAATTCAAATCACGCAGTATCAAAACTTCCACCAGCAGAAGTTGACGGTAGCAAATATGGTTATACAGAGGCTAAAGTTGTTGATACTCCTCAAACTCATTCAATTGAAGAATTATGCAACTTCTTAAATATCCCAGCATCAATTATTCTAAAATGTTTGGTTTATATTGTCGATAAAAAACCTGTTTTAGCATTAATTAGAGCTGACAAAGAGGTTGAAGAAACAAAATTGATGAATGCTGTTGGCGGAATGGATATTAGAATTGCATCAGCTCCTGAAATTGAAGAATTGATGGTTGAAAAAGGTTTCAATGCTGCAAAAGGATTTATTGGTCCTAAAGGTATGGACGGAATCACTATCATTGCTGATGAAACTGTTAAAGATATGAAAAACTTTGTTGTGGGTATTAACCAAGAAGATAAACACTTGATTGGTGCAAACTTAGAAGTTGATATTCCTCATATCGAAAAATATGACGATATTAGACTTGCACAAGAGGGCGAAATTTGTCCACAATGCGGTCAACCATTAAAAGTTACAAGAGGTATTGAGGTTGGTAATATCTTCCAACTTGGTACAAAATATTCAAAACCAATGAACGCAATGTTCTTAGATAAAAATGGTAAAGCTCAACCTTACGTAATGGGTTGTTACGGTATTGGTGTTACAAGAACAGCTGCTGCAGCAGTTGAAAGATACCATGATGAACATGGTATGTTCTTACCAATTCAAATTGCACCATATCACGTTACAATCGTCCCTGTTGCAGTTAATGATGAATTGCAAATGACAACAGCTCAAAAGATTTATGATGAATTAATTAAGGCTGGTGTTGAGGCAGTTATCGATGACAGAACAGAACGTCCAGGGGTTAAATTTAAAGATGCTGACTTGATTGGTTTCCCATATAGAATTACAGTTGGTAAAACAATTACTGAGGGTAAAGTTGAATTTAAGACAAGAGCAACTGGCGAAATGGAAAACATGACTCCAGATGAAGCTATTGCTAAAATGATTTCAATCGTAAAAGAAACATTATAGAATAAGTTTTTGGGAACTACCCAAACAAAAAAGAAAGAGGCGAAGCCAACGGCTTCGCCTCTTTCTTTTTATTGCGTTATCTCGGCGAGAGATATTTTTTGATTTGTTTACTCACGCTATTTATGTTGAGCAGGATTATATGTACTCTTCAAGTACAATTCTCTTACTTGTTTGTAATCAGCTTCTGCTGGAGCATCACTCATCAAGTCTTTTGCTGCTGAGTTTTTAGGGAATGCAATTACGTCACGGATAGAATCTGTTCTTGCAAGTAATGCAATCATTCTATCTAAGCCGATAGCTAAACCAGCGTGTGGTGGAGTACCGTATTGTAATGCATTAACCATAAATCCGAATTTTTGTTGAGCTTCTTCTTCAGTCAAGCCTAAAGCTTTGAAGATTTTCTTTTGAACTTCTGGTGAGTGGATTCTAACTGAACCACCGCCTAATTCTGTTCCGTTATAAACAATATCGTAAGCGATTGATTTAACGTTACCCAAGTCACCGCTATCAAGTTTGTCTAAGTCTTCCATGCAAGGTGATGTGAATGGGTGGTGCATTGCCATAAATCTTTGTTCTTCATCTGACCATTCAAACATTGGGAAGTCTACAACCCAAAGTAATGCGTGTTTTGATTCGTCAATCAAGTTCAAAGCTTTACCAAAGTGTAATCTTAATCTACCCATAATATCGTAAACTAATTTTGGTTTATCTGCTACGAAGAAGATAATATCGCCATCTTGAGCTTGTGCTCTATCTTTGATTTGTTGAGCTTGTTCTTCTGTAACAAATTTCAATACTGGTGATTTTGCTGTACCGTCTTCGTTATAAATGATGTTAGCTAAAGCTTTTGCACCGAATGATACTGCTAATTTTGTAATATCATCAATTTCTTTTCTTGAATATTTAGCACCGCCTGGAATTCTAATACCACGAACGATACCGCCTGCTTCAAGAGTTTTCTTAACGATTTCAAATTCTGATTGTAAAATAATATCGCCAATATCAAATAATTCTAAGCCAAATCTTGTATCAGGTTTGTCAGAACCAAATCTGTCCATAGCTTCTTGCCATGGCATTTGGATAAATGGAGGTTTTACTTCAACACCAGCAGCTTTAAAGCCTTCAACAATTAAACCTTCAACAAGTTCAATAATATTTTTTTGTTCAACAAATGACATTTCAATATCGATTTGCGTAAATTCAGGTTGTCTATCAGCACGCAAGTCTTCGTCACGGAAACATTTTGCGATTTGATAATATCTTTCAACACCACCAACCATTAATAATTGTTTGAAAATTTGTGGTGATTGAGGAAGTGCATACCATTTTCCTGGTTGAACACGTGATGGTACTAAGTAATCTCTTGCACCCTCTGGTGTTGTTTTAATAAGAATTGGTGTTTCAACTTCTAAGAAATCGCTATTGTTTAAGTAATTTCTTACAGCTTGTACAACATCGTGTCTTAATTTTAATTTGCTATACATTTGAGGACGTCTAATATCTAAGTAACGATATTTTAATCTTACGTCTTCTGAAACACTATCATCATCTAAAACAAATGGAATTGGTTTTGCTTCAGATAAGATTTCTACATATTCTGGATAAATTTCAACTTGACCAGTTGGAAGTTTATCATTGTAAGTTTCTTCTGGTCTTCTTGTTACTTTACCTTTAATAGTGATTACATATTCACTTCTGATTTTTTCAAAAACTTTATGGATTTCTGGATTTTTTTGAGGGTCAGAAACCAATTGGAAAAATCCTGTTCTATCTCTTAATTCAATAAAAATCATACCACCTAAGTCACGAACGCAATCAACCCAACCTGAAAGTGTAACTTCTTGGTCGATGTTTGATAAGTTAAGTTCGCCACAATTGTTTGTTTTCATTCTTAATTGCATATCTTATCTTCCTTCTTCTTCTTTAATACAATTATCTTATCAAAAACAAATAAAATTGTGTAATTTTTTTTAATTTATATAGTTTTTGCAAAAAAAAAGGAACTCATTTTGAGTTCCTAAAATTTTGTTTTCCTCGTTTTTTAATTTTACCTATTTCCCAATTCCTTTATCCGATGATAAAAAATCTTTTTTGTTTCTTTAAGTTGATTAAGCTACAACTTTTGAAACGAATTTGCAAATATCATAAATTGTATCTTCAACAAATTCTTTTGCTAAAACTGAAACTGGTTTATTTTCAACGTGATCGAAAAGAAAGTAGATAGGATCTTGAGAGTTGTTAAATCTCATTCTTCTGTCATTTTTATTCAAGTATTCGAAACTATCTCTGTTTTGTGCGATTAAAGTACCGAATTCTGTCATTTTCTCTATCTCTTTCGTTTCTCTCTTACATTTATATAAAGTTAACTTTGATTAAAAAATTGCGTTTTTTGAGCGGTTTTTCTTAATATTTCTTAATACACAAATGGCACACCTAAAATTTAGCTGTGCAAAAATAAAGATAGATTTTCCCAATTGTATTTATATAAAGTTTTTTTCTTAGCAAAAATTGCCTTTTAAGTTATTGTTGAGTTTTAGGCTATTTAATGAGAATCTCAACTTCTTTGATAGCTTTTTCTATAGATGATTTCCAGTCGTTCAATTCTTCATTTACAATTGGTTTTACTGAAGTAAACCAACCGCAATCTTCTCCTGCTAAATCAAACCATCTTGGCTCATAACTCCAGTTGAATAAACCTATTGTTTTTTTACCTAAAGCTCCAGCAAGGTTTAAAATACAATTATCGCTTGTTACCACAACGTCGCAATTTTCTACTAAACTTGCAGTATCTGAAAAGTCTTTAATTACATTATTAAACACGTGAATTTTATTATTCTTAAAAATTTTGTATTCTTTTTCATCTTTATCAATAGTTAGTGAATATAGTTCAACATTTTTAAGATTATCAAAAGGTAAAAACTCATTTAGAGGTATATCTCTTAATTGTTTACCTTTTACATTACCCATAAAAGCTATACCAATTTTAAGTTTGTCATTATCAAAATATTTTTCTTTATATTGTTTTGTTAAATCCTCGTTTGTTTTTAAATATCCAGCACAAACTGAAATATTTTCTTTTGTTAATTTCAAAGCTGATGGAATAGACATTGTAGGAATATGGTAGTCATATTCTAATTTCGTTATATCTGTTTGATTTATTGGTAAAACTTCTATATCTTTAAAGCTTTCTTTTAGCAATGAACAAACTTCATCCTGAGCTAAGAATATAATTTTTTTAGCCGTCTTCAAAAATCTTGGCAGATAGCCACTCATCAAGAAAGTATCACCAAAGCCTTGTTCTGATTGAATGAGAAGAGTTTTATTCGATAAATCTTCACCTTTCCAAAGAGGTTTATCTGTTTTTATATAAATACTTTTGTATTTATCAACTTCAAAACGGTTGTCATAGTATTTGTAAAAGTCTTCAAAATTACCTGTTTTTAAGCAGAAGGTTGAATATTCTAATAAATCTTCCTTTGTAATTCCGCCAAGCTTAAACAATTTGTCCCAATACATTTTAGCAATATTTGTATTGTTTACAAGAGCTGAAGCCAAAGCTATATTTCTTGTAGTTTTTTGCGAAAGAGGATTTATTTCATCAGCTCTTAGGTATAATTCAAGCGATTCAAATGCATCTTCAAGATTCCGTCCATGATTCACATACAAGTCGTTATACAACATACCTAGCATGTTATAATCTTCTGCTGATAAATTTTCTTCTCCAATTATTTCTGCATATTTGAATAGGTTTGAAAGTGCGTCAGCTGTTTTTTCTATTTGAGCATAAAACTTGCTCAAATCCTTGAACAATATGGCATTATCTTGTGGAATAAGTGTTTTTAGGTATTCAATAAATTCTTCTTCCAAATCAAATTGTTCTAATTTGTACAAACAAATTATGTAATTAATTAAAAGATAAATATCTTTTTGTACGTATTGTAAAACCTCAGTATAACATAGAGAAGCCTTTGAATATTCACCTTTTGCAAGATAACTGTTTCCAAAGGTAATAAGCTTTGAAAAATATTTTTCTCTAAGTTTGTTCATTTCCTTAAGAATAATTTCTTGCGTAGTTTCATCAGCATCTTTAAAACTTTTTAGATAATTTTGATATTTTTCAAAAGTTTTAATAGAGTCTATAATTTTACCTTGTTCTAATAAGGCAAGATGAACAATACTTTGAGTTTGAAGTTTTAATAAATTATCCATTACTATTCCTTTTTTATTATTTTACCATTTGTTTAAGTTCTTCTTCTACTTTAGAGATAGAAGTTTTCCAGTCATCCATTTTTGGATTTACAAAAGGTTTTATTGATTTAAACCAGCCACAATCTTCACCTGTTAGGTCGTACCAGCGATATTCATAATACCAGTTAAACAAGCCGAAAGATTTTTTATTCATAGCTCCTGCGAGGTTTAGAATAACATTATCTGCTGATATTATGACATCACAGTTGTCAATAATTGATGCTGTATAGTTAAAATCATGCATATAATCTGCAAGAACGTTTACTTTATTGTTTTTAAAATCTGTGAAATCTTTTTCAGTAAGGTCTTTAGCAAGAGAATAAATCTCAATACCCTCAATATTATCAAGTGGTAAAAATGCGGATACTGGAATATCTTTTAGATGAATATTTCCTGTAACTTTTTTATTTCCAGCAAACGCAATACCTATTTTTAGTTTATCGTTATCAAAAAATCTCTTTTTAAATTCTTCTGTTAGTCCTGAATTTGCAAAAAGGTATTGAGAGCCAAAAGATAATTCCTTAACAGGTAAATTTAATGCAATTGGAATAGACATTGTAGGAATATAGTAGTCAAAATCTAGTTTTGTTACATCATCTTGAATTGGTAAAACTTCAAGATTTTCAAGGTTTGAAAAACTTTCACCAATAAGACTCAATAAATGGTTTTGAACAACAAAGATAACCTTTTTAGCAAGTTTTGTTAATTTTGGAATAAAACCTGACATCAACAAGGTATCACCAAATCCTTGTTCAAAGTGTACAAGAAGAGTTTTTTCTGTTAAATCTTCACCTTTCCACATTGGTTTATTTCCAACATTTGGAAACCAATTTGGATTATTTTCTCTTAAAAATCTTTCATTATAGTTTTCGTAAAATCCTTTCACATCTTTTTGTTTAAGGCTAATGATTGATTTGTGGAACAAATCTTCGTGGCAAATTGGTTTTATACTCATGATTTTTTCAAGATAATTTTCTTGTGTTTTATAATCATTCATAACATTAGCTGTATAAATAATGTTTCTTAAAATACCCTTGTTATTTGGATTTAAGTCGTCTGCTATTTTTAAATTTTCAATAGTTTTTTCACAATATTGAATATCATGAGTTTTGTCGTATAAGGCATAATTAAACCCTGCTAAAATTGAGTAATCGTTATAAGATATTTTATCTTCAGGTGTTTGAGTTACGTATTTTGTAAAATATTCTATGGCATTTTTAAATTCACCTATTTGCTCATACATTAAAGCTGTTTCTTTACACAAATTAGGATTATTTTCAGGAAGTACAGATTTAAGTTGAACAATCATACTGTTTCTTAACTCAATTTGTCCCATTTTATCCAAACATTTAATGTAATCAATTAGGCATAAAACATTGTCTGACCAATATCTAACAATTTCTGTTAAACAAATTAATGCACTTTCATATTTTTTTTCTTTAATATATTTTTTAGCAAGTTCATTTAATTTTCCTAAAAAAGCTATTTTTACAGTTGTAATTTCTTTTACAATTTTTATTTGCGTATTACTATCAGCATCAACAAATGTTCCAAGAAAACCCATGTACTTTTCAAAAGATTTTATAGCCTCAAGTATATTTTCTTCTTCTAATAAAGATAATCCTATTATTCTTTGTGTTTTTAATTGCAATAATGAATCCATTCTATAATCCTCATCTTTATTAAAATATGATACCAAATTGCAAACAAAATAAAAACCGTATATAAGGTGTAAATAATAGATTTGTAATTATATATTTAAGTGGTATAACTAAATTATGAATTAGACAAAATTTAGAGGAATTTTTATGGAAAAGAATGCAGAAAACTTACATATTTTAAGACACTCTTGTTCTCACATCATGGCTCAAGCTGTTCAAAGCTTATTTCCACAAGCAAAATTGGCTATTGGTCCAGCCGTTGATAATGGATTTTATTATGATTTCGATTTAACAGATGGATATTCTTTCACCCACGATGATTTAGAAAAAATTGAAAATAAAATGAAAGAAATTCTAAAACAAAATCTTACATTTGAAAAATATGAAGTTAAAGATGTAGATGCAAAAATTGCTGAATTTAAAGCAGAGGGCGAAATCTACAAGGCAGAACTTTTAGAAGAACATAGAAATGATCATCCTACATTATACTTAACAAAAGATAAAGATGGAAACGTATTATTTAATGACCTTTGTGCTGGTCCTCACGTTCCAAATACAACATTTATCAAAGGTAACGCAATCAAGTTATTAAAAGTTGCTGGTGCATATTGGAGAGGTAATGAAAAGAACAAAATGCTTCAAAGAATTTATGCTACAGCATTTTGGAATAAAGAAGATTTAGCAGAATATCTTCACATGTTAGAAGAGGCTGAAAAACGTGACCACAGAAAACTTGGTACTCAATTAGATTTATTCTCAGTAAGAGAAGAAATCGGTGGAGGTTTAGTTTTATGGCATCCAAATCTTTATACAGTTAGAGAAGAAATCGAAAACTATTGGAGAACAGAACACAGAAAAAGAGGTTATGTACTCGTACAAACTCCTCAACTTGCTAAATCAAAACTTTGGGAACTTTCAGGTCACATTGACCACTACAGAGAAAATATGTTCTTTATCCAAAAAGAAAACGAAGAAGACGAACAATACATTGTTAAACCAATGAACTGTCCATTCCATATTTTAATTTATCAATCTCAAAGACATTCATACAGAGATTTACCATTGAGAATGGCTGAATTAGGTACAGTTTATAGAAGAGAAAAATCAGGTGCTTTATCTGGTTTAACTCGTGTTCAAGGCTTTACTCAAGATGATGCTCACATTTTCTGTACACCAGAACAATTAGTTGATGAAATCAACAATATTATTGATTTTGTATCAGATACAATGGCTATTTTCAATATGGGATTTGAAGTTGAATTATCAACAAGACCTGAAAGCTATGTTGGTTCTTTAGAAAACTGGGAACTTGCAGAAAAAGGTTTGAGAGAGGCTATGGACAAACGTGGTATGAAATACGACGTTAACGAAGGCGACGGTGCATTCTATGGTCCAAAAATTGACTTCAAGGTTAAAGATGCTATTGGTAGAACATGGCAATGTGCTACAATTCAATTAGACTTTAACTTACCAGAAAGATTTGAAATTAAATATCAAGACAAAGACGGTCAATTAAAAACTCCTGTAATGTTACACAGGGTTATCTTTGGCTCAATGGAAAGATTCCACGGTATCTTAATTGAACACTATGCTGGTGCATTCCCATTATGGTTAGCTCCAACACAAGTTTCTGTTGTACCTATCTCAAATGAAAAACATATCGACTTTGCAGAAAAAGTTTATAAAAGACTAAGAGATTTAGGTATTAGAGCATACTTAGACGATCGTTCAGAAAGTATGAACTACAGAATTAGAGAAAACTTACAAGATAAAAAAGTTCCTTATGTAGCTGTAATCGGCGATAAGGAAATTGAGGCAAATTCAGTTGCAGTAAGACAAAGAGGCGTTGGTCAAATCGGCACAATGACTGTGGATGAATTTGTAGAAAAATTATTAGAAGAAATTAAAACAAAAGCGTAGGAAAGAAGGAAAAATGGAAGAAATAAGAGTTCGTATAGCACCATCTCCAAGTGGTAACTTACACGTAGGTACAGCTAGAACAGCATTATTCAATTACTTATTTGCTAAAAAAAATAATGGTAAATTCGTTTTAAGAATTGAAGATACAGATGCTGAACGTACTAGCCAAGCATATATTGATAATATTTTTGATAGCTTAAAAGCATTAGGCTTGAACTGGGATGAAGGTCCAGATGTAGGCGGTCCTTATGGTCCTTATACTCAATCAGAAAGATTTGATATTTATCCAAAATACGTTCAAGAACTTTTAGACAAAGGTTTTGCTTATGAATGTTTCTGCACACCAGAAGAACTTGAAGCAGAAAAAGAAGAAGCCACTAAAAATAAAAAAGCTTACGTATATTCTAAAAAATGCGAAAACTTAACTGAAGAAGAAAAAGCTAAATTGAGAGCTGAAGGTAGAAAACCTGCAATCAGATTTTCTGTAGAAAAAGCTCAAAAAGCTTTCCACGATTCACCAATTATTCACTTTGAAGACCTTGTAAAAGGTGACTTACACCAAGATACAAGTTTGATTGGTGACTTTGTAATTATGAAATCAAATGGTTCTCCAACATACAACTTTGCGGTTGTAATTGATGATATGTTGATGAAAATTTCTCACATTATTCGTGGTGAAGACCATATTTCAAATACATTCAAACAAATTTTAATCTATGAAGCTTTAGGTGCTGAAGTTCCAAAATTTGGTCACTTAGGTATGATTTTAGCTCCAGATAGAAGTAAATTGTCAAAACGTCATGGTGCAACAGCAGTTTCTGAATTCGTTGAAAAAGGTTACTTGACAGATGCGTTGATTAACTTTGTAGCACTTTTAGGTTGGGCACCATCTGACGGCGTTGAAATCAAGACAGTTGACGAAATTGCAGCTGATTTCAGAATCCATGAAGTTTCATCTTCAAACTCAATTTTCGAATATGATAAATTGAATTGGATGAATAGTCATTATATCAAAATGTTAGATATTGAAGATTTGAAAGAAAGATTAAAACCTTTCTTAACTAAATACGATTTATCATCATTAACAGATGAACAATATACAAAAATGATTGAAATTACTCGTGAACCATTAACATTGTTGTCTGATATTACTGATGACGTTGCATATTTCTTCGGTAAAGATGTTGAAATCGATCCACAAGTACAAGCAGACGTACTTGATACAGAAACATCTCAAGAAGTTCTAAAAACTTTTGTTGAACAAGCAAAAGATTGGGAATGGACAGAAGAAAACTTGCATGAAAAATTAGAACAATTTAGAGGTTTCTATAAAGAAAAAGGTATTAAACCAAAAGTTACAATGTGGGCAATCAGAGCTGCAGTAACAGGTAGAACACGTGGTGCTGATATGGTTGGAACGCTTGTTGTACTTGGTAAAGATACATCACTTTATAGAGCTAATAAAGCAATTAAATAAAAATTTAATTGCAAATGCATTTGTTTTAAACAAAGAGAGGTAAAGATATAAGCCTTGCCTCTCTTTTGTTTATAAATATACCCAACTTGCGGATTAAAATCTTATAGATTTAATTTATGCTCTTTTAGGATTTTAAAAAGGAGAATATTTATGAAAGAAATTAAAAAACGTATGATAGAACTTTGTGAAGTCAATAATACAAATCAAATTTCTATACTTACTGCACATTTAAAAATCGATGGTAGTTTTGAACATTGTTTACCAAAATGTAAAGGCGAGAGTGACGAATTGATAGCACTTTCTGATGCAACTGTTTGTAGAATAAATGACTATTGCACTTGTGACGAAGATACTTGCGAATGTAATGATTACGTTTGCTTTAAATATCAATGGCTGAACGTAAATGTCAATAAAATAGTTGCTTTCAGTATTCTAAAATAGTTAATAAAACAAAAAAAGAGAGGCGAAGCCGACAGCTTCGCCTCTTCTTTTTGTTTTATTATAAAATCTTAAAGCTCGTGTCTACCCTCGATTGCTTTTGCAAGTGTAACTTCATCAGCATATTCTAAGTCAGTTCCAACTGGTAAACCAAAAGCTATTCTTGAAATTTTTATATTAAATGGTTTTATCAATCTTGAAAGATACAAGCTTGTTGCTTCACCCTCAACTGATGGTGAAAGAGCTAGAATAACTTCTGTAACTTCGTCATTTGTAAGACGAGTCAAAAGTTCTTTTATTCTAATATCTTCTGCTCCGATACCGTCAATTGGTGAAATTAAACCTTGTAAGACGTGATAAAGACCTTTGTATTCATTTGTTTTTTCAATTGCTATCAAATCCTTTGTTTCGGCAACAACGCAGATTGTATTTCTTTCTCTTGTTGTTGAGGAACAAATTTCACAAGGACTTGTTGAAGATAAATTAAAACATATTTCGCAAGCCTTTGTATTTTCTTTCGCTTCTATCATTGCATTGGCAAATTTTTCAATCTCAGACATTGGCATTTTCAACATATAAAATGCCAATCTTTGAGCTGATTTTGGACCAATTGACGGAAGTTTTTGAAAATATTCAATTAATGTAGCAATTGATTTAGGATATATCATTAGAATAATCCTGGAATACTGATTCCGCCAGTAATAGCTTTCATTTTAGCTTCCATTTTTGCAGAAGCTTCTGCTGTAGCTTGTTTAATAGCTGTTGTGATTAAATCTTCTAGCATTTCAACTGAATCTTCATCAACAGAGTCTGGATTTTCAGCATTGATAGCTTCTTTAGAAAGTTTGATTGATTTGAATTGAGCTTTACCGTCTAAAGTTACTTTTACAGCACCGTTTTGAACTTCTACTGTAATTTCTTCATTAGCCAATTCATTTTGAGTTTCTTGCAACTTTTTTTGAATTGTTTGAGCTTTTTTCATCATTCCCATTATATCCATTTTAAAAATCTCCTCATTTTTGGTTTTTGTCGCTTTTTTATTATACAATAAAGTTATGAATTACAACACTTATTTATTTGAAAGTTTTAAAAACGGACAGTTAATGAGATGGACATATATGCCCCTTGTTGTATATATTGCCCCTATGAATTTTTATTCAAAGCAAGGTCAAGATTACAAGTACAAAAATATGGTAATCAAGGCTCTTGAAACTTGGCAAAAAGCTTCTGCTGGACAAGTTCAAATAAGATTAGCCGAAGATTTATTATCTTCTAACGTAAATGTTGAATGGAGAAGAGTTGATAGAAAAGCTCTAGGGCATTGTTTATTTAACTATGATAACCAAAATAGATTATTTAGTGCAGAAGTTTCAATAGGTTTGTCAGACGGTGTTATTCACCAACAATATATGTCAGATGATGAAGTTTACCATACAATTTTACACGAAATAGGTCACGCTCTAGGTTTGGGTCATAGTCCTTACAAATCAGATATTATGTACACTCCGCACCAATACGGAATGGTAAATCTTTCTCAAAACGATTGTGCATCAATTCAATGGTTATATAGACTTCCGCAAGGTGCTACAGTAAATCAAATTGCTGCAAAATACGGTGTTGGTGGTTCGCATATTGACGAGGTTATCGCAAGAATTGTTGAAAAAGGTTACAAATCAGAATTTGAAAAAATCAAAGATGGAATAACTCTTGCACCTAAAAAAGATTTGATGGAAGAACATTCAAACATTGGAGATTTAAAAAAATATAACTTATCTTTACAAAATATTCACCTGTCACCAAAGGTTACAAGCTATTTAACAGGACGTAAAGTTGAAAATGTACAAAAAGATGACGAAAAATAATTTTACGTGTATAATGTATTTTGTAAAACAAAAATAATTACAAAATGAATATAATAAAAAACCTTATATATATAATAAAAGAACATATTTTTAACAGAAAAGCTTATGGAAATAAGCTTGGTATGTGTGCTGTTTTGTTGGAAGAAGAAAATAGAAAATAGTTCTAAAAGTTAGTATATAAGGTCATAAGGGAAAAACAATGACTATACAAGATTGGTTTGATAAGAGAAAAGAAGCTCAACTTGAAAGACGTAAAATCGAAGGTAGAGTTGAGGAAGACAATAGTCCAAGTCTTTGGACAAAGTGTGTGCATTGTGATGCACAAATTTTAAAAACAGACTTAGAAGCAAACGATATGGTATGCCCTGTTTGTGAATACCACTTCAGAATAAATGCAAGAACAAGAATTAAACAGTTGTTCGATGAGGGAACTTTTGAAGAATTATTCTCAAACATAAAACCTACTGACCCATTGGAGTTTATTGATACAGAACCTTACAAAAACAGATTGGAAGCAGCTCAAAAGAAAACAAATTTAAATGATGCTGTTGTAACTGGTGTTGGTGAGATTGAGGGTCATAAATTAGCCGTAGCAATCATGGATTTTGATTTTATGGGTGGTTCTATGGGTAGTACCGTTGGCGAAAAAATCGCTAAAATTATGGAAGAAGCTATTGAAAGAAAAATCCCAGTAATGGTGGTAACATCTTCTGGTGGTGCAAGAATGCAAGAAAGTGCATTAAGTTTAATGCAAATGGCAAAAACATCTTGTGCAGTAGCAAGACTTGATGAAGAGGGTATTTTATACCTTTGCTTATTAACAGAACCTACATTTGGTGGTGTTACAGCAAGTTTTGGTACACTAGGTGATATTATTATTGCTGAGAAAAATGCGAGAATCGGTTTTGCAGGTAGACGTGTTATTGAACAAACTATTCGTCAAAAACTTCCGTCTGACTTCCAAACAGCTGAATACTTGCTAAAAAATGGTCAAGTTGACGTAATATCAGCGAGAAAAGATTTAAGAAAGAATATTTCTAACATCTTAGCTCTTCATAAGTTATAAGGTAAATAAGAAAGTGTCGGTGCTATGACAGTTTTAAAATTTGAAAAAAACATAATGGATATAAAAGAAAAAATTAAAGAATTACAACAATTAAGTTCGGAGTCAGGAATGAATTTAGAAAAAGAAATCGAATCTTTTGAGCAACAGGCAAAGGATTACCAAAACGAAATATATTCACATCTATCGATTGAGGACAAATTGCAAATTGCAAGACACTCTGATAGACCAAATTTCTTAGAATATATGGACTTAATGTGCGAAGACTTTATCGAATTTCATGGCGATAGAATGGGTTGTGATGACAGAGCCATAATCGGTGGTTTGGCAAAATTAGACGGTAAACCAATCATGTTTGTTGGTACACAAAAAGGTAAAAATACTAAAGAAAATCTTGAACATAACTTTGGTATGCCACAACCACAAGGTTATAGAAAAGCATTAAGATTATTTGAACATGCAAGTAAATTCAATATTCCAATTGTAACTTTAATTGATACCCCAGGTGCATATCCAGGGGTAAGTGCAGAGGCAACTGGTCAAGGTATTGCTATTGCAACAAACTTGCGTGATATGGCAAAATTAAAAGTTCCTGTAATTGCAATTATTACAGGTGAGGGTTGTAGCGGTGGTGCTTTAGGACTTGCTGTTGCAAACGAAGTTCTTATGCTTGAATACGCATACTATACAGTTATTTCACCTGAGGGCTGTGCTTCAATTCTTTGGAGAGATTCTTCTCTTGCCGCAACTGCTGCTGAAGCTTTAAAAATTTCTTCAGAAGATTTACTTCACCTAGGTATTATTGACGGAATTGTTAAAGAACCTTTGGGTGGTGCACATACAAATCATCAAGAAATGGCTAATAATTTGAAAGCTAGTATTTTAGAAAGCTTGAAAAAATATTCTAAAATGTCAGCTTCAAAATTGAGAGAACAAAGATATAACAAATACAGAGTTATGGGTGAATGCGTTGAATAATCAAGACCAATACTATGAACTAAGATTTGTTATAAATCCTGAAATGGAAGAAGAAATTTCAAACATGTGTTTTGAAACTTTTGATTGTGACGGTGTTATTCTTGAAGAAGAAGCTTTTAAAGATTTGGAAATGATTTCTACTACAAAAGGGACGTTAAAAGCTTTTATAAAAGACCCTGAAAATATTGCAGAAAGATTAAAATCTGCTCGTGAAATGATGATTGCACGTGGATTTTCGGAAGAAGATTTAGGTAGTTGGGAATTTACAGTTACAAAAATCGAAAATGAAGACTGGTCAAAAAAGTGGAAAGAAAAATGGGATGTAACACATGTTACTGACAAAATTACTGTTGTTCCAACTTGGATAGAATATCAGCCAAAAGAACACGAAGTAATTATCAAACTTGACCCAGGATGTGCTTTTGGTACAGGTACTCACCAAACTACTCAACTTTGTATGAAAGCTTTAGAAAAATACATGCCTAAAAATGCAGAAGTTGCTGATATTGGTATGGGTTCTGGAATTTTAGCGATTTTGGCTAAAAAACTTGGTGCTACGAAAGTTTATGGTTGTGATAATGACGAAACTGTCATCCAAACAGCTATTGATAACGCTAAGTTAAACGATTGCCCTGATATTACATTTGAATTAAATACCGCAGATAAAATTACAGACAAATTTGATTTTGTATGTGCAAACATTTTACATAATGTTTTATTTGAAATAATGGGTGATTTAAAAAATATTATGAAAGAGAATGCTTATTTATCTTTGAGTGGTATTTTAGAGGAAAAGAAACCAGTTGTTCTTGAAGCTATTGAAAGAGAAAATCTAAAAATTGTTGAAGAAATTCATCAAGACCAATGGACTTCTTTTGTTGTTACCAAGTAACAACAAATTAATTTTTAGAAATAACGAATAACACTTCTTTCAATGGCTCTGACAATTTTTGTAGGCATGTTTTCATTATTGTTAATTGAACCTACTAGAATAGTTTTTGTACCTGCGAATTTTCCTACAAGAATATCTGTTAATGGTCTATCACCTACCATTACAACCTCGTGTGGCTTAACAGAAATCAATCGGATTAATTCTTTTACCTTTTTAGGGTTTGGTTTGTTTGCACATTCTACAACTTTGAAAGGGATAGCTTTTTTTGTAAGTTTTGTATATTCAGGATTTTTATTGTTTGTTACTATTGCAATGTAAAAATCTTTCTTCAAAGTTTCAAACCATGCCATTGTTTCTGGAGTAAATTTACCAGATTTAGAAACCATAATTGTACTATCCAAATCTAAAAATATGGCTTTAATTCCCATATCTAATAGCATTTTTGGAGTGATTTCATAAATATTTTTAAGATTATAATCTGGTTTAATTATCATTATTTTTAATTTCCTTAGTTCTTGCAAGAGCAAATTTATAATTTTTTGGTGCTCTTTCAAATCTTATATACAATTCGTCATTTGTATTTGCAACATCAGTTTCTTCGCCTGTTTTTTTGCTAATAATTTGAGTTGCACAAGTGAAATATTGTTCGTCAGGAGTTATAATTTCAATTTCTTGTCCTTTTAAGAATTTGTTTTTAGTTTTAACTAAATACAATTCATCATCCTCTTTCTTATCCCAAAATTCGCATAAGAAATCAGCACCAGCCAAGCCTTTTGAAATTTCGTAACTATAACTTTCAGAATTGTTATTACCAAGATAAAAGCCTTGTGTATAACCTCTGTTCCCAACTTTTTTTAGTTCTTCATAATATTTGTGCAAATCACAATTTGGGTTTTCAAAAACTTCATCAATAGCGGAACGATAAGCTTTTGTCACCGCAGAAACGTAATACAAGCTCTTTGTTCTACCCTCAATTTTAAGTGAATCTACGCCTGCGTCAATAAGTTCTCTCAAATATTCAACAAGACATAAATCTTTTGGGCTTAAAATATGTGTACCACGATTATCTTGATTTATTTCAAAATATTGTCCTGGGCGAGTTTCTTCTAGTAATTTGTAACTCCAACGGCATGGTTGAGCACAATTACCGTGGTTAGCTTTTCTTTCGCCATAAGTCATGTAATCACTTAACAAGCATCTTCCAGAAAATGATACGCATTGAGAACCATGAATAAATACTTCTGTTTCAATATCAGGTACTTTTTCTTTTATTTCTTTAACATCCTTGATAGGCAATTCTCTTGCAAGAATTACTCTTTCTGCACCTAAATCTTTCCAGAATTTAACTGCTTCATAGTTTAGAATATTTGTTTGTGTACTTACGTGGATTGGTACATTTGGCATGTATCTTCTAACAACATTAAATACACCAAAGTCTGTTAAAATAATCGCATCAGGATTGCTTTCAATAATTTTATCCATTGCTTGTTCAAGAAGTTTTATATCTTGATTAAAAGCAAAAATGTTTAATGTTAAATAAGCTTTAACATTGTGCTGATGAGCAATATCTATAGCCTCTTTAAGGTTGTCGAGCGTGATAAGTTCACCTTTTCTCATTGCTCTTAAGCTAAAGTCTACAACGCCTAAATATACAGCGTCTGCACCGTATTCGATTGCATATTTTAATTTTTCGATATTACCTGCCGGTAACAATAATTCTGGTTTCTTCATATTTTTATTTTAACTTAAAAGATTTTTTTAAACAATTATGTTAATATTATAAAAAAGGAGAATCCAACTTATGTTATTAGAAATATTAAGCATGGCTATGATTAATCCAACTTTAGACAGTATGGAGAATTTAGATAGATTAGCTTATGAAAATAAACATGTCAAAACAATAGAGGTTGTTAAAGATAACTACTCAGGTGATTATACTTTCCCTCACATGACAGATAATTTTAATCATTATTATTCTTCTCATGAAAATGAAATTAAAAAGATTATAAATGATTTCAATTCAAGAAAAGATAAAAATGAACAATTCCTAAAATGGGCAAATCTTCCACAAGAACAGTTGAAAGGACATTTATCAGAAATTTATTCTCAAGCTAATAAATTAAAAATGAGAAAAGATAAAATTAATAGACCTCTTGTAGTTCTTGGTATTGGTGGCTCTAAACATACTTCAGAATTTTTATTAAATATGACAGGATTCAATAAACAAGATGTTTACTTCTACTCTGATATTGATCCGCTAAGTATGGATAATTTTATTAAAAGTACAAATGTCGGTATTCAAAATTTAAACTTCTTGGTTGTTTCTAAATCAGGTAAAACTTTTGAAACACAAGATGCATTCAAAAGATTTGAACAAGAATTAATAGATTATTATATTGCAAATGGCGTAAGACCAAAAGAGGCTAGAACAAAAGCACAACAACACTTTGCTATTTGTACATCAAAATTTGCACAAGAGGACAACTTAAGTGCGATAACTAGAGATAATCCAAACTATATTAAAAATCTATACGTACACGACGGTGTAGGTGGAAGATTTTCAATGTTTGATGACGCAAGCTTATTTGTACTAGCTTATGCTGGTGTTCCACAAGAATTTACTACAAGAATTTTAAAAGCAGCACAAAAAATTTCTAATAAAGCAACTGATCCTAATGATATAGGAAATAATATTGCAATGAAAAATGCGATGTTTAATATATATTCAAGAAAGAAAGGTCACAAAATTTTATATCAACAATATTTTGGTAGATTTTTTGAACAAGGTGGAGAAAATTGGGGTAAACAACTTTACCTTGAATCTCTAAAGGATTTTGATTATATGGCATCAAAAGCCCCTGACAGTATGCACTACGCAACAGAGGGACTTTATAATCATAAAAATAGAAAAAATTACTATGTTGTGATGACAACAATTGACCCAAATGTTTCTACAAATTATAAACATTATACTGCCGCAATTAAGGATACATACACTCAAGAAAATCCAGTTATAATGGAAACTTTGGCTGTTGAGGGTGATTCTATAAAGCCTGAAGCGATTGGTGAATATATTCAAACAAAACACTTTGAAACGGTATATATGGGCTGTTTGAGAAGAGCATTAAATAAACTTTCTAAAAACGATATTTACATTCAATATCCAGAAGTTGTACAATTCAATGTTGAACTTTACAAGAAGAAATTTAAAACAACCGAAGAAGATATTAAAAAAATGAGTGATAAAGATGTAAATAAACCTAGAAAAAAATTAGACTATGAAAAATATAATGTAGTTCCAGGTAGAAAAAATTAGTTCGAGTTTTATTTATAAAAGAGGGGCGAAGCTTTTAGCTTCGCCCCTCTTTTTATTTTGTGTTGGGGTGGAAACCCCAACCTACATTTTAGATTTTACACCGGCTGACGCAGGTTGTCTTGCTCGTTCGTGTTAAACGGCAATTCCGAGTTTTGCTACTGTGATTTCATCACATTCGCAAAAGCTCTCCAGCCTCTGCTCACTCGCGTTACATCATGCCGCCCATTCCGCCCATACCAGCCATTGCTGACATATCAGGCATTGCTGGTTTTTCTTCTGGAATGTCTACTACTGCTGCTTCTGTTGTTAACAACATTGAACCAACTGATGATGCGTTCACTAATGCACTTCTTGTTACTTTAGCAGGGTCAACGATACCAGCTTTGAACATATCTGTATATACGTTTGACATTGCATCATAACCAAATGCACCCTCTTCTGATTTAACCATTTCAACTACAACATCTGATTTTGCACCAGCGTTTGCTGCGATTAAACGTAGAGGAATATCTAATGATGCTGTTAAAATTCTATAACCGATTTTTTCATCATCTGAATCAAATTCTGTTGAATTTAATTTGTTTTCTAATTCTTGTTGAACTCTTAGTAAAGCAACACCACCACCAGGAACGA
>DBIX01000084.1:34338-80847 GCA_002297005.1 Cyanobacteria bacterium UBA791
CTTCTTCGTTAGCAGCTCTTGTTGCATTCAAAGCATCTTCAATTCTTAGTTTTCTTTCTTTTAATTCAACTTCACTTGCTGCACCAACTTCGATTACTGCAACACCGCCTGACAATTTAGCCATACGTTCTTGTAATTTTTCTTTATCGTAGTCGCTATCAGATGCTTCAATTTGTTTTTTGATTAAAGCAATTCTTTCTTTAACAGCTGATTTTGTTTCGTCACCAACAACGATTGTTGTTTCGTCTTTTGTAACTGTTACACGTTTAGCTTGACCTAACATTTGTGTTGTTACGTTTTCCATTTTGATACCAAGTTCTTCAGTAAACATTTGACCGCCTGTTAAGATAGCAATATCTTCTAACATAGCTTTTCTTCTGTCACCAAATCCTGGAGCTTTAACTGCAACTGCTCTGATAACTTTTCTCATTGTGTTAACAACTAATGTTGCTAAAGCTTCACCCTCAATATCTTCTGCAATCAATAATAAAGATTTACCATCTCTTGCAACTTGTTCTAGTAATGGAACTAAGTCTTGGATTAAGTTGATTTTTTTGTTGCAACAGAATACATAAGCATCTTCTAAAACTGCTTCCATTCTTTCTGCATCAGTTACGAAGTATGGTGAAATATAACCTTTATCAAATTGCATACCTTCAACAACTTTTAAGTTTGTACCGAAAGATTTGCTTTCTTCAACTGTGATAACACCTTCGTTACCAACTTTTTCCATTGCTTCTGCAATTAATTCACCGATTTCTGTATTGTTACCAGCTGAAATACCTGCAACTTGTGCGATTTCTTCTTTTGTATTTACAGCTTTTGACATTGATTTAATTTTTTCAACTGCAACTTCTACTGCTTTATCAATACCACGTTTAATGCTCATTGGGTTAGCACCAGCTGTTAAGTTTCTCAAACCCTCTCTTACGATAGCTTGAGCTAAAACTGAAGCTGTTGTTGTGCCGTCACCAGCTACATCGTTTGTTTTTGATGAAACTTCTTTTAATAATTGAGCACCTGCATTTTCTAAACCGTCTTTTAATTCGATTTCTTTTGCGATTGTTACGCCATCGTTAACGATTTGTGGTGCACCAAATTTCTTTTCTAAAATTACATTTCTACCTTTAGGTCCAAGTGTAACTTTAACGGCATCTGCTACTGCATCGATACCTCTTAATAAAGAATTTCTTGCTTCTTCTTGAAAAACAATTTTCTTTGCCATAATTTATTTTCTCCTTAACTAATATTAATTTTAATTTAATTCGTCCTAAGCCTTTGGCTTTAATTAACCTTCAATTACACCAAGTACATCTTTAATTGACAAGATTTTTAACATTTCGTGGTCAACCTTGATGTCTGTACCAGCGTATTTTGCGTATAATACAGTTTCACCAACTTTAACAGCCATTGGTTCTTTTTCACCGCTGTCTAAAGTTTTACCTTCGCCTACTGCAATTACTTCACCTTTTTGTGGTTTTTCTTTTGCACTATCTGGAATAAAGATTCCGCCTGTTGTTTGTTCTGTATCTTCAATAACTTTAATTACGATTTTGTCGCCTAAAGGTCTAATTTTCATTTATGTATCCTCCTACTTTCTATTTTACCTACACTAATATAATTTAAGTTTACTATTTATTTATACTCCAAATTCCTTATAATTTTCAAAATGTTAATGAAAAATTAATAATTACAAAATGTTTTTGCTATAATTTAGAAAAAGGAATAATTAGTTAGGAGAAATTTATATGAGTGGACATTCAAAATGGGCAACAACAAAACATAAAAAAGCTAAAGTAGATTCACAAAGAGCGGTAGTTTTCCAAAAATTTTCTAGAGAAATTATCGTAGCATCAAGACTTGGTGGCCCTGATTTAAAAGCAAACTTCCGTTTAAGAACTGCTGTTGAAAAAGCAAAAGCAGCTGGTCTTCCAAACGATAATATTAAGAGAGCTATCGAAAAAGGTTCAGGTTCAGGAGCTGCTGAAAACTACGAAGAATTAATTTATGAAGGATACGCAGCAGGTGGTGTTGCAGTTGTTGTTGAAGCGATGACTGATAACAGAAATCGTACAGCTGGTGACATCAGAAGTTATTTCACAAAATTCAATGGTAACTTAGGTGAAACAGGCTGCGTAGGTTGGATGTTCAAACAAGTTGGTCAAATTACATTTGAAAAATCTGATAATTGGGATGCAATTGTAGATGCTGCAATCAATTTAGGTGCAGAAGATTTTATCGAGGATGAAGAAGATAACAAAATTATCACATCAGTTGCTGATTTCCAATCAGTAGTTGAAGGTCTTGAAAATGAAGGCTTTACTCACGTTTCAGCAGAATTAACAAGAATTCCTGAAAACGAAATTGAAGTAACTGACCCAAAAATTGCTAAACACGTATTATTATTGATTGATAAACTTGAAGAACACGATGATGTTCAAAATGTTTACGCAAACTTTGATATTAGCGATGAATTAATGGAACAATTAGACATATAATTTTTATTTTATATAGCGAAAGGATGAAAATGTTAAAAAAGCAAAAACTTATAGAAGTTGCATTAGGTGAAAAGAAAGCTGACTTAGTAATCAAAAATGCAAAACTTGTAAATGTTCTTACTGAAGAAATCTATGATGCAGAAGTTGCAATCGTAGCTGGTAGAGTTGCTGGTGTAGGAACAGGTTATGTTGGAGAAAAAGAAATTGACCTAAAAGGTGCATACTTAACTCCAGGATTTATTGATGGTCACGTACACATTGAAAGTTCTATGATGTTACCTCATAGATTTGCACAAGTTGTAGTTCCAGCTGGTACAACAACTGTTGTTTCTGACCCACACGAAATTTCAAACGTATTAGGTTTACACGGTATTAGCTTTATGAGAGAGGCTTCTCAAAACTTACCTTTGAGAGTTTACACAATGCTTCCATCTTGCGTACCTGCAACATCTTTTGAAACTTCAGGTTTCGAACTAAATTCTTATGACTTATCTTTATTAATGGATAAAGACTGGGTATTAGGTTTGGCAGAAATGATGAACGTTCCTGGTGTACTAAACAGAGATGCAAACATTATGGCAAAAATCGACCTAGCACTTGAAAACAATAAACGTGTTGACGGTCACGCTCCACAAGTTTCAGGCAAAGAACTTTGTGCATATATTGCAAGTGGTGTTACATCAGACCACGAATGTACTGATCCTGAACAAGCACTTGAAAAATTAAGACAAGGTATGTTCATTATGGTTCGTGAAGGTACAGCAGCAAAAGATTTAGATGCATTAATGCCTATCCTAAAACATAATAACAACAGAAAAATTATATTCGTTACAGATGATAGACATCCTGAAGATATCTATGTTCATATCAATGGTATGGTTCAAAGAGCTATTGAAAGTGGCGTAAACCCAATTAAAGCTATCCAAATGGCAAGTTTAAATACAGCAGAATACTTTAAACTTCAAGACCTTGGTGCCATTGCTCCTGGTTACAGAGCAGATTTCAACGTATTTGCATCTATGGATGATGTTACTAAACCAAAAATGGTTATTAAAGATGGTGAAGTTGTTGCTGAAAATGGTAAACTTGTTAAATCTTTAGAGGGTATCAAAGTTCCAGAAACTCGTGGTTCTGTAAACGTTGGTTGGTTAGAAGAAGATTGTTTCCAAATTCCAGCAAAAGGTGATAAATTAAGAGCAATCGAAATTATTCCTCACCAACTTATTACAAAAGATACTGTTGTAAATGCAAAAGTTGAAAACGGCTTAGCAGTATCAGACGTTGAAAACGACGTATTAAAAATTTGCGTAGTTGAAAGACATAAAGCAACTGGTAATATCGGTAAAGGCTTTGTAAAAGGCTTTGGTATTAAAGAGGGTGCTATTGCATCAACTGTAGCTCATGATTCACATAATATGATTATCATCGGTACAAACGACGAAGATATGTACATCGCACAGAGAGAACTTGTTAAATCACAAGGTGGTAAAGTTGTTGTAAGAAACGGCGAAATCCTTGCTAAATTAGCTCTTCCAGTTGCTGGTTTGATGTCTGATAAAGATATTAACTACGTAACTGAAAAATCAGCTGAATTGAATGAGGCAACAAGAAAAATCGGTTGTACAGTTGGCGACCCATTCATGACAATGGGATTTTTAGCTTTACCTGTAATTCCTGAATTAAAGATTACAGATAAAGGTATCTTCTCAACTAAGATATTTAACTTCATTGACATCTTTGATGTATAAAAAGTAAATAAATATTAGAAAGAGGTGAGTAGAAAATTCTGCTCACCTCTTTTTTCTTTAAAATATTGTCATGCTGAACTTGTTTGACTGCTTTTTCCGAAATCTCTGATTTCGTGAAAAATGTCTGGTTTCTCCACCGCATCTTACCAGTTTTAAGTATGTAATTTGTGCGTAAAAATGTATTTTCGTTGAATGATGAAATACAACGTTGGTAAGACCCTGAAATAAATTCAGGGTGACAAAACGTATGACAAAGATTTGATAAAATATTTTATGATAATCGAGGCGAAGCCGGAGGCTTCGCCTCTTAAAAAATAATCTTTTATTACGAACGATATAGTCCGTGGATATTGCAGTATGCTCTAGCATGTGGTGTTGCACATTTGCATTTGCTTTCCAAAATTGGTACTTCGTGTGGTTCAAAATATACACGTTTAACACATTTTGAATCTTCTGAATGCACTTCTATAAATTGAATATAATGCTCCAGTTCCATGGGGTGTGTGTTTGAGCCGACAATTACTTCAAATCCCTCGTCTGTTCTATTTATTGTGGGTCTATGCTTCTCCATCATGTCGTGTTCTACTTCATCATTTTTTGGTGTAAGTTTTTTCATAGGTTTGCCACAACAAACTAGTTCTCCGACTCCTGAAATTACTACCTCTACAATATTTCCACAAACTTCACATCTGTATAATTCTAATTTTTCTGTCATAGTAAAACTCCTTTCTCTTTTTTTAGAAATATATGAGAAAGAAAATTTAACTACATTAGGCAGTTATACATTTGTTTGGATAAAATCTTTAATGGTATTTGCAATTTTAGTTATTTCTTTTTCTCCTAAAGCAGGGAAAGTACCCACCCAAAATGTATTATTCATAATAAATTCTGTATTTGGTAAAAGTTTATAAACATCTTCTGTTAAATCTTTTGAGTTCATCAATTTGCTATTAGCAATTTTAAAATCAACATCATTATCCACAAACATTGGTTGTCTTAAAATGTTTCCTGTAAATAATTGGCGAGTGCCAATGCCGTGTGATTCTAGATATTCTACCATTTGTTGTTTTGTAAATGGTGCATTTTCTTTTACAGAAATTAAATATCCAAACCAAGCAGATTTTACCTTATCTTTTACTACTGGCAAAATTATATAATCTTGCATATCTGATAACAATTTTGTTAAAAGTTCTGCATTCCTTGTTCTTTTTTCAATAAAATCTTCTAGTTTATCTAATTGTGCAACGCCAATAGAGGCTTGCCAGTCAGTAATTTTTAAATTATATCCAACATGTGAATAAGTATATTTGTGGTCATATCCGTAAGGTAAATTTCCCAACTGTTGAGTAAATCTTTTACCACAAACGCCGTCTTGTCCAGTAGGGCAACAACAATCACGTCCCCAATCTCTAAAAGACATAATGATTTTATAAAGTTGAGGGTCATTTGTAACTACCGCTCCGCCCTCACCCATTGTTATATGGTGTGCTGGGTAAAAACTATATGTTCCGATATGTCCAACTGTTCCAAGTTTTTTACCATTATATTCGCCACCTAGTGCATCACAGCTATCTTCTATAACCCATAGATTATATTTTTTAGCCAATTTCATAATTTTATCTAAATCAAAACTATTACCCAATGCGTGAGCTAAAAAAATAGCCTTTGTTTTATCTGTAATAGCTTTTTCTATTAAATCAGCATTGATATTATAAGTTCCAATCTCGCAATCAACAAAAACTGGAACTAAGCCGTTTTGAAGTATTGGATTAACGGTTGTTGGAAAAGAATTAGCGACGGTAATAACTTCATCACCTTTTTTCAATCTTTTTGCACCTAATTTATGAGAGGTTAAAGCAGAAATTGCCAACAAATTTGCACTAGAACCTGAATTTGTCGTAATAGCATATTTAACCTCTAAAAAATTGGCTAATTTTTGTTCAAATTCTTTGTTAAATCTTCCAGAAGTAAGCCACATATCAAGCGAAGCATCAACCATATTTAATAACTCTTCTTCGTCTAAAAGCTTTCCTGATGGTGGAATATAATCAAAAGATTTTTCTTTATTATAAATTTCTTTATAGTATTCTTTTACAGCTTCTCTAACTTTGTTTCTAGCTTCTAATTCGCCCACGTTATAGAATCCTCGTAATCTTCAATTTGAGCCATTGAAAACTCGTACATATCAACATCTTTTTTGTAAAAGTTTTTGTACCAGTCTACAGTTTTTTGTATGGTTTCTTCTACTGTATAAGTTGGCTTCCAACCTAAAACTTTTTCTGATTTTTCAATATTTAGCACTAAAAGATTTGCTTCGTGTAAATTATCTTTTTTATTAACGATAACTTCACCTTTTCCGTAGTATTCGCAAACTTTTTTTGCTACTTCTGAAACATTTAAAATACTGCTGTCATCAGGTCCAAAATTAAAACTGTCAGCGTATTCTTTTCCGTTTTCCAAAAGTTTTTGACCTAAAAGTAAATATCCTGAAAGTGAATCTAAAATATATTGCCATGGTCTTACTGCAAGCGGATTTCTTATTTCGATAGTTTTATTTTCATTTATGCATTTTATGCAATCAGGTACTAATCTATCTTCTGCCCAATCACCACCACCTAAAATGTTTCCAGCTCTTGCTGTAGCTAGTGCATAAGTGTTTTCTTCTTGTAAAAAAGAATTTCTAAAGGATGTTGATAAAATTTCTGAACAGGCTTTTGAAGAAGAATACATATCGTATCCGCCTAAAAAATCATTTTCAGCATAGCCTGAATATGTTTCCTTATTGTCGTAGCATTTATCTGTTGTAACATTTACTACAGCTTTTACAGAAGAACATTTTCTTGATGCGTCTAAAACATTCAATGTACCTATAACATTTGTTTCATAGGTCAATTTTGGCTCTTTATATGAAAGTCTGACAAGGGGTTGTGCTGCTAAGTGAAAAACAATATCAGGTTTAAATTCCTTCATAACTTCTTCAAGATGTTCAGTATTTAAAATGTTTCCATATTCGCTATTACAAAGTCCGTAAAGTCTAAGTTCTTCAAACATAGATGGATGAGTGTTAGCTTCTAACGAGTATCCACAAACTTTTGCACCTAAACTCAAAAGCCATAAAGTTAACCAACTACCTTTAAACCCTGAATGACCTGTAATAAAAACTCTTTTATTCTTATAAATATTATTGAACATTTTAATTTAACCCTTACGTTAATAAAATGGTATCATAAAAATTGTCATTCGTTGCGTATTCTTTTGATAATCTAGTCAAAATTTATTCTTTCACGTTCTGTAACTAAGGGTTTTTTATCAACTCTAGAATAGATTACCGCTAAGTATTCGCCCAAAATTCCAAAACAAAACAACTGAACTGAGCCTATAAATAACATCCCAAGAAGAATTGCAGAAAATCCAAGTTCAAAAGTACTGTAATTTAAAAATTTTAAAACCAAATATGCAGTTATTAAGACTATGCTTACAACTGTTGCCAAAAATCCAACTATAGTCATCGCATGTAACGGAACTTTTGAATATTTTACTATTCCTGACATTCCTAAATCGTATAAAGTGTAAAAATTGTTTGTAGAAATTCCCTTTTCTCTCTTTGGTTGTTTGAATTGTAAAAATGTTCTATTAAATCCAGCCTCACAAATTAGACCTCTTATAAAAGGAACAGTATCATCAATTGTTCTAAAGAAATCAACTATCTTCTTATCGTATAAACCCGCACCTGTACAATTTTTAACTAATTCTACTCCTGAATCATTTAATTTGTAAAACAAGTTATAAAAGATTTTTCTAAGGAAAAACATTAATTTGTTTTCATCGCTTGTGTTTTTTTGAAGCATAACGGCTTCGTAACCCTCTTCCCATTTTTCAATTAATTGAGAAATTAGTTCTGGTGGGTCTTGCAAGTCAGAAGTTAAGGAAATTATTACATCACCATAAGCTTGTTGCATTGCATAAAATGGGGAGCGTAATTGTCCAAAATTTCTTGAGTTTAAAATCACTTTAAAGTTTTTGTCTTTTTCTGCTATTTTGCGTAATTTTTCAGCAGTTCTATCAGTTGATGCGTTATCAGCAACTATAAACTCAAATTCATATTTATCTTTTAATTTTTCTATTTCTTTTTTGCATCTGTTATAAAATTCTTCTATATTTAATTCCTCGTTATAACAGCTAGAAACTATTGATATTTTTTTCATTAATAATTTTCCTTAAAAACAAACAATTTCTGTAAAAGAAAGCTTATAACCGCCATTATACCAGATAAAACTAATCCTGCATAGTATAAGTTTAGTCCAAAATGGTCAGCAATCGCTAAGCAAATAATATTTAATACCAAAATAAAGCAATAAGCCAAAATAAATTTAAAAATTAAACCCATTTTTTTATTATTGAATACAATTTTTCCTGTAGTGAAAAAATTAAATATAACACCAATAATAGTTCCAAGAATAACCGCTAAAGTATAATGAAAATTTAGCCATAAAAGTAGTGCAAATATAGAATAACCAAATAGTGTGTTTACAATTCCAACAGCTATAAATTTGATAAATTGGGTTAAGCTCTTAGATTCTTGCATTAATGATGGATTTTTTATGAAATCTTTTAAATACATATTATATTCAGTATACGCAAAGAAGATTTTGAAATCAATTATTTATGTTGTATGATTAGAAAAAAGGAGTCATTCATGAATATTTGCGTAATAGGAACAGGATATGTTGGACTTGTAGCAGGAGCTTGTCTTGCTGATATGGGTAACAATGTTATTTGTGTTGATAACAATGAGGATAAAATCAGTCAACTTAAAAATGGTGTTATTCCAATCTATGAACCAGGTCTTGACGAACTTGTTAAATCAAATGTTCTTGAAAATCGTTTAGATTTTTCAACTGATTTAAAATCTGCAGTAGAAAAATCTCTTGTATGTTTTATTGCAGTTGGTACTCCTCAAGGTGAAGACGGCTCTGCTGATTTACAATATGTTTTCAATGTTGCAAAATCAATTGCAACTTCAATGAATGATTACAAGGTTATTGTTGATAAATCAACTGTTCCAGTAGGTACTGCAGAAAAAGTTTCAGAAATTATTAAAGCAAATACAAAATATGATTTTGACGTTGTTTCTAACCCAGAATTTTTAAAACAAGGTAATGCCGTAAATGATTTCTTATCACCTGATAGAGTTGTAATAGGTTCAAATTCCGATAAAGCTACACAAATTATGCAAGAAATCTATGCTCCATTCTTCAGAACAGGTAATAGAGTTATTGTAATGGATGTTAAATCTGCTGAAATGACAAAATATGCCGCAAATTCGTTCTTGGCGGTAAAAATTTCTTATGCAAACGAAATAGCAAATCTTTGTGAAAAAGTCGGTGCAAATGCAGAAATGGTAAGAATTGGTATGACAACTGATTCTCGTATCGGTAACAAATTCTTGTTCCCAGGATTGGGTTATGGCGGAAGTTGTTTTCCTAAAGACGTTAAAGCTTTAATTAAAACAGGTGCAGAAAACGGTTGTGATATGAACATAATCAAGTCTGCAGATGAAACAAATAAAAAACAAAGATTATTATTCTTAGATAAAATTATCAACAAATTTGGCGAAGATTTAACTGGTAAAACTTTTGCTGTTTGGGGATTGGCATTTAAACCTAAAACAAATGATATGAGAGAAGCTCCAGCAATTACAATAATAAGCGATTTATTAAAACGTGGAGCAAAGGTTAAAGCTTATGATCCAAAAGCTGTAGAAGATGCAAAATTCTATTTTCAAGATAGAATTACTTATGCAAAAAATTCTTATGAAACATTGGAAAATGCTGACGCTTTATTACTTTTGACAGAATGGAACGAATTTAGACGTCCTGATTTTGACAGAATAAAAGAATTATTAAAAACACCAGTAATTTTTGATGGTAGAAATCAGTACAATGGCATAAGGCTTGTAGAAAGAGGTTTTGATTATACTTGTATTGGCTCAAACTACTAATAGCTGGTGTAATTGCTCAAAAAAATATTTATGATAGAATAAATTTAGGTCGTACTCCCTGGGGACGTAGCAAATCTCTTGACTCGAATGCTTAGCGAGGGGCAGAGCCTATTGTGAGGGGTTTAATTCTCTCAATGAATTAAATATTGCTGTTGACGGTCTAGGTTACGGTGGCATAAAATATCGAACCGTGTCAGGATGGAAACATAGCAGCACTAAGGTAACCTTTATGGGTATCGTAGTCCTATTCAAGAGGTAATATTTAAGGATTTGTTTGGGTTAAATTTCGATAGATAGTGGTACGGCCTTTTTATTGCTTTGAATTATAGATAAATTCGTAAAATTTTACAACAAAAAATGAGTCCGGTGGGATTTGAACCCACGACCAAGAGATTAAGAGTCTCCTGCGCTACCGCTGCGCCACGAACCCATTTTGTGGTTTTTATTCAATTTGTGCTTTTATTATACAAAAAATATTCTTTCTTTACAACTGCTTTATTTTAATTTACATCCACTTGTAAAAACTATCTCAAATTGTTATAATTTATCTGTACAAAAGGTCTTTTGAATGCAAATTAACAATAACAAAATTTCGAAAATAAGCATAAGTAAAAATACCCCAGCTAAAGAAGAATCTGTTTTAGAAAATAAAACAAAGCAAAAAAATTATGAGTCTTTAGTTCAAAATACATCTTCTTACGTTATGCCGTTTTTAGGCAAAACTCAGGTTGCAAAAAAATCCTTAAAACCTTTAACAAAAGAAGAACATGATGTTAAAAATGCTATTAATAAATTAAATAACGATTATCATTCAAAAGAGTTTGAAGCCGGAAAAGCCTACTGGGATTATATAACTGACAATTCTAAAGAAAACCAAGATAAGTATGACAAAGCAAGTGAAGCTTGCAATACTTTTTATCAAGATGAAAAATTATACGATAAATTTAAAAACCTAAAAGAAAATACAAAGATTAAAAACCCTGATTTAAAACAAGAATTGGATGAAGTCATAGAAACTTTTAAGGCGTACAATTCTGCAGAAGTAGAAGAAACTGATAAGGATTATGAAAAAGTTTCTAATCTAGAGAAGAAAGTTCAATTAAAAGCAAACAAATTTGAAAAACCAGAAGGTGTTGAATATAGAGATTACATTTCAAAGGATATTGTTAAATTAGTAAAAGCTAGAAACGTTTACGCAAAGAAAAATGGTTATGCTAACTTTTACGAAATGAAACTTGCTGAACAAGGAAAAGATTCTAAGCAAGTTGATGAAATGTTTGAAAAAATTACTAATGCGACAAATGATATTGAAAAAAATCAAAAAGGAATTTCAAAAGAAACAGAAAAACTTATAAGTAGTAGATTAGGTAAAAACAATATTCTAGGCTTATGTACTGATGTATATAAAGATATGGGCTGGAATATTATGGAGATGCCTATAACAAAATTTGATTTGTTTCCAAGACAAAACAAAATTAATTCACGACAAACAAATAATGTTGATCCAAACAAGGATGTTCGTGTTTTAGCCGACTTAAATTTAAAAGATAATCCTTTGTATGCGATTAGTACTTTAATGCATGAGCTTGGTCATGCTGTACATTATTCAAGCTTTGGTGAAAATTTACCAAACAATCAAAAAACAATAGCCTCTGAAACTTTAGATGAGGGTGTTGCTTTATTAATGGGCGGATTAATGGAGAAAGAGGGAACTATTTCAAAAGTTTTAGATTTACCTGAAAAAGCTACAAAAGAAATTGAAGAAGCTTCTCTATCAAGTAAAGCTGACAAAATTCGTTCATATATTCAAGTTGACCGTTTTGAAAAAGCTATGTACGAAAATCCTGACCAAGATTTGCAAAAACTTTGGAAAGACTGTGGCGAAAAATATAAAAATAAGAATTACAGTAAGTTAGAGTGGACTGATATAGATCATTTTATCCATTCACCTGTTTATTATCATTATTACGCAGAGGGTGAAGTTGTTGCTGAGCAGTTGTACAATACTGCCTCTAAAAATGGTACTGTAAAACTTACAGAATCAAAAGATACTGCAAAATTCTTTAATAACAAAATTTTTAAATACGGTGCATCAAAAACTGAAGAAGAAGTTCTAAAATCTGCAACAGGCATGACTTTAGATGTTGATGCATATTGTAAACAATTTAAAAAATAATTTTTAATTCTTATCCTAATTGTTTAGCAACTTCTGCAATTGTTTTTGGAAAATATTGTTGCAAATATTGTGTTCTAAATCTTAGAGAATTATCTGTTTTTGGTGTATTTAGCAATGCATTTGTTTCAGCTATTGTTTCACTAACTCCGCCTTTTTCACCGCCCATGTGATTTTCTTTCCTTATAAAATAGTCAATATGTTTTCTTTGAGCATCAGGAAAAGCTTTTAAGAAATTCTCCATTTCTTCATCGTATTTTTTATTAACTTCTTTATTCATAGAAATTGTATTTTTAAAAGTCTTTTTAAAGGCTTCTGGTGTTGTTGAATCAGTATTTTTGAAATCGATTGTATGACCAATTTCATGAGTTAGTAAATATGCATTATCGCCGGTAAAAATGGCTTCCAAACCACCATCATAATTTGAATCTAAGCAGTTATCAACTCCTACAAGCGTATCAATGTTTTCTCTCATTTTGATTAATTCATCACCTGAAATTTGTTTTAGAGTGTTGATTAGCATTTGTGGCTTTTCATCTAATTCCTTGCCAATTCTAAATTCTGCTTTTTTGTTTTTATCTTTTAGATTTTGAACTTTTACACCATTTTTAACTACATCAATTTGGTATCTTTCGTCGCCTCTTGAAGAAATAAATTTGTTTTCATTAATTACTTCAAAGGCTTCTGAAAGGTTTAGAAGAACTTTACCTTTTTTATCTGTGATTTTGTAATCTAGTATTCTATTACCTTGTGGGTCATTTTCGTATAGATAATTTGTTTTTGTACCATCTAAGGAAGTCATTTCTTTTTTGACAGAAACGATACCAGTTTTTTTATCGATTTTACCTAAACTTAAAACTGTTTCCTTGCCATTTTTGTCAGTACGTGTAACATTCAACACCCCTTGAACGTCTGATGGTGTTGATTTTTCTGTATATTCAACATTACCATTTTTATCAAGTTGTGTTCTAGTTTCATTAGTGACAACTTCGAACTCTGCATCTTTATCAAATGTAGAAATTACTTCTGAAGTTGAATTGTTTCTAAAATCTTTTGTATAAGTTTTGAAAATATTTTTTTCGTTGTCTTCAACTCTTTTTTCTTCATAAATTGCTTTTAAATTTTTATCAAAAGCTTTTGTGATTTTTGTATCATTATTGCTTTTTATTACTACAAGAATTTCTTTATTTTTATAATCATCTTTTGTTGCTGAAATTTCTTTTAAATTCTTCCCTTGTTCTTTTTCAATTTCTACGATTTTATCCGCTAATTTATTTAAATCTGGTAATTCTTTTTCTTGAGATAGTGCAACAATATTTTTGGGTGAAAGAGAAGTTTTAGTTAATGGTCTAACTTTTATTAAATCTTCAGCATTTGCCTTATCATTAAAGTTCATCAAGGCTTTGCCATCGTATTTTGTTTCACCTTTTTCGTCTTTAACTTCTGAATAGAATTTTATTTCATTCAATTTATCCAAAGGTTGAGAGGCAAGCATATATACAAATTCACCATTAACTTTTGGATTTTTTGCTAAAGAATTTATGGCATCCCATTTTTTAGGTTCTGCTTGAAGTTCAGTTTTAATATTTTGCAAATACCAGTCATTAAATTTTGGTTTATTTTTGTTACCTTTTATTGTACTTAAGGAGTTTATCGCCGTATCAATATTGAATTCAGATTTCGTAAAAGTATCTTTTTTTAGAGGTTGAGTCATGAATGCTCTTTGTGATTGAGTATTCATTTTATTGACTTTTACACTACTTTTAAAATTTACAAAATTTACTGGTGAAATCTTCATACTAGGATTAATGTTCCTAAAAATAAAAATTGCTAGTGAAATGTCTATTGTTAAGGCTTTTTTACATAAATTATTTATTAGATTTTTCTTCTACAATGTATCTTGGACGGTGTTTTGATTCTTTGTAGATTTTTCCAATGTATTCACCAAGAATACCGATAGATAATAATTGTATTCCGCCGATAAAGTATAGAGAAATAAATAGTGAAGTCCAACCTGAAACAGGTTCTTTTGTGCTTATGTAATAATAAAGTGCATAAGCTGTCATAATAATTGCAAAAGCAAAACATAGTAACCCTAATATGCTTATAAATCTAAGTGGTGTTACAGAAAAAGATGTTATTCCATCAATTGCTAGCTTAAGTCTTTTTAAAAAATTATAGTGACTTTCTCCACCGATTCTTTTGTTTCTTTTGTAATAAAGTGTAGCTGATTTAAAACCTAAGTTTGAAATTAATCCTCTCAAATACAAATTTGTTTCAGGATATGTTTTTAATATGTCCACAACTTTTTTTGAGATTAGTCTAAAATCAGCGTGATGAGGAATTGTATTCATCTTTAAGGTTTTATTTAGTTTGTAATAAATATTAGTCAAAACTCTGTTTATAATGTTATCAGATTTTCTATCGTTTCTTACTCCAAAAATGATTTCATAATCCTCTTGGTATTTGTCTACCATTTGCTCAATAAGAGTTATATCGTCTTGTAAGTCGTCATCAAGCGTTATAAAAATATCTGCATTGTTTTCAAATAGTCCCGCAATTAAAGCTGATTGGTGTCCAAAGTTTTTAGATAGTTTTATCCCTTTTACATTTAGCTTTGTAATTGTATTCCAAGTTCTATCGCTACTTCCATCGTCAACAAAAGAAAGATAACTATTTTCAGAAATTTTGTTTTTATTTTTTAAATCTTCAAGAATTTTTGATAATTCATTAAAAGTCGTTTTTAAAATTTCTGAATCATTATAGCACGGAACAATTATTGCTAAAGTAGGATTTTTCATAATTATTTTTTACTCTTTTTGTTATTACGTTTGTTTACTGTCTCTTCATCGTATTGGTACATGTGACCCTCTGTATAACCTTTTACAATGGCTTTTGCAAAACGCTTTTTAGAGTTCCAATAAGAAGTATGAGCACCGGCAAAAGTTCTCAAACTTTCTTTTTTAGAATAATCATAGAAGAAACCTAGTTCACTATCAAAATCCATATCAATTAATTTTTTAAGTTCTTCGTTAGTACGGTTTACGCCGTTTGGGAAACCTAATGGGTCATCTGCCCAGTTTACTGTTAGGAAGAAGAACTTATGTTCAATTAAATATTTGTATAGTAATTTATAGAATTTTACACCATCTGTTCTTTTATCAGTCATATCTGAATAGAATAGTGGAATTGGGCTGGCATAGTTTATAACACCTAGCACAGAACCCTCTGGAACACAATATTTATCTGTATATGTATCAATATTTAAATAAGCTTGTTTGAATTCTTGTTTATTAGGATTTGTCATTACTTGACCAAGAGGAGATGCATTAGTTAAGTTTGAACCAACAAATGCCATTAAACAAGTATTTTTTCTTGGGTTGTTTTCAATAACTTTTACTAAATCCTTATCAAGGTTTTTATCGCTAAACCATTCTTTTATATCAATGTAAGGAGCTTTATTGAATAAGTACTCCATCGTAATAAAAGTTCCTGCTGAATAGCCTAAAAGAACAACTTTTTTACCTTGTTTTACGTCTACTTTAATTTGTGTATCAAGTTCTTGAATAATAGGTATCATATTATGACTTTTTTGTACCCAAATAGCATCGTGCATAATATCTGCAATAGTATTTCTTACGCAAAACGCAATAAAAGGACTAATTGAACGAAGTGAATTTGCTTTTTCTCTCATAAACATCAAATCTTCTTGACTTTTATATCCCCAAAAATAATTTGATGGTTTTTCTTCAATTACATATTCTCCATTGTTTAACAAATGCTCATAAGTATATTTATCTTTTTCAATTTGAGCTTTCAAATATGGGTGAAATTTATTTATTCCCTTAATAAACCAGTTATACATTTTTTGGCTATTGTTGTTTGAGCCATTAATGTAAATAAAATCTACTGGAGTACTAGCAAATGAAACTTGAGTTAAAAGTAAAAATATTGATAAAATGCTTAAAATCTTTTTCATAATAAAATATTTTATCATATAATAATTTTATGAAAAGTTTAGCAGAATTTATAAGAGAAAAAAGAGAACACGTAGGGCTTACTATTCCAGCCTTAGCGAAGAAATGTAACGTAAAAGAAGAAATTATTGAGGGTATTGAATCCTCTCAAGAACTTTTTCTTCCGGTAACAATAAGACAAAATCTTGCAAAAGGTTTAAAGATTTCACCAAAAGAAATAAAAATGCATGAAAAGGTTTTTGAACCTGATAAGATTACTTATGAGGCTGAATTAAATATAAGAGAATTGATTTTACAAGGCGAAACAGAGATTGCTTGCCCTAAATGTGGTAGTCCTCTTGTTGTAAAAATTGAAGAAATGTATGATATGTACGATAACTTGTGCAAAGAGCCAAAAGCACACTGTTCAAAATGTACTTACCAATTAAAATAGTTAATTACATTTCAAAAGGGTTATTATTTTCTTTTTTAGTTATGATTTCGTCTTTCTTTTTGACGAAACCACATTTTGTACACGCCAAAACCTCTCCAGTACTATCTACAGGCATGAATACGTGTTCACAGTTTTCGTATTCGTCTTTGCTATAGTCGTATACTGGATAAGGTTGCGTTTCTAAATTTGGTAAATCTCTTGGCGTTTCTGTATGATATTTTTTCTTCCAATAATTTACGATAAATTCAATGATAAACATTTTTTATAATTCAAAACCTAAAGGTAAAATTTCTTCAAGAGTGAATGCCTTAGGTTCTCCATCTTCACCTTCAAGAACAATATGAGTTGTTCCATTTTTAAGTTTAAATTCTGCGATAACTTGTCTGCAAATACCACAAGGAGCACACATTTTCATTTTTGGTCCGTAGATTGCAATTGCTTCAATTTCTCTTTCGCCATTTACAACCATATTCATAATAGCACTTCTTTCTGCACAAATTGTTGCACCAAAACTAGCGTTTTCAACATTTGTACCGACAAAAGTTTTGCCACTTGGGGTTACAAGACAAGCACCAACTGGAAAATTTGAGTATGGTGAGTAAGTATTTTTACTAGCTTCTTTTGCTTTTTCTAATAGTTCTTTGTAATCCATTTGTTAACTCCTTTTTAATAATTAGCACTCTAAGAAAGAATATGATATAATCTTATCATGAAAATTTTTGTGAAGGTATTTTTATTAATTTTGTTTATATTTGCACAACCTTGTTTTGCTGCAAATAATACTGTAAAAGTTTTGGTTTTGCCTGATACTTTATCACAAAAAGAACCAGATGCGTTTGTTTATCCTGAGGCATCTGAGCTTATTTCTAATGATATTATAAATTACTTAAATACGGTAAAAGGCTTTAACGCTCCAACTGTTAGCTATGTTAAAAGAGTTCTTTTTGCAAGTGATAAAACAAGAAGATTAACTCAACAAACAATGTTTAATTTTAAAAATACTTACAACATTGATTATATGGCTCTAAAACAAATAAATTACAATTTTAGAGCAAATTGGATTTTATTGATTACGTCTAATATGGATGTTCAAAATTATTTTATGAGAAGAACAATTTGGGATTTCTTAAATATTCCTGGGGCAGCAGTAGTTGACCCAGCTATGAGATTATCAACTCAAGTTTATTTGATTGACCCAAATAAACAAGTAATTCTTTGGCAAAAGAATTACCAAAAACTTTTATCTTCTCGTGAAAATCGTATGATTCCAACAAACTTTGCTCCTCAAACAGAGCAAATGGAATGGATAAAAAGACATTCAAAAATGTACTTAGCTCCACAGGTTACACAAGAATTACAATTTATAGCTTATAACGTGGATGAATACAGTAACTACTTTAATCATCCAGAAATTGTTAAAACAAATCCTCTTGTAGTTGATAGTGCTAAGTTGAACGCAAAACGTGGTGCTGTTATTGCCGGTCGTGGTACAAAACGCTATGGTGCAAAAGCTTATCGTGCTACAAAACGTGAAACTATAAAAGCTTACAACAATACTAAAAAAGGTATTGAAAAGCAAAATTCTAAACTTCATTCAAAGATAGCTAACTTTAAAGCAAAACAACAAGCCAAAAAAGTTCAAAAGGCTGAAAAGAAAGCTCTAAAAGCTAAACAAAAGGCAGAACAAGCTCAACAAAAAATGAATGAAACAAATCAAAACTTGGAAAATATTAAAAATCAGCAAAGAGAAGTTGATGTTATTTTAATAAAAGAAGAACCAAAGATTGACTATGATTTCACTCCTACAAAGCCAAGACTAAGAGATTCTGAAGAGCTTATGTTTAATGACTTGTAATAAGGTTTAAAAGATTTAAAAAGTTTAAAAAAGGGGCGAAGCCAACGGCTTCGCCCCTTTTTGTTTGTTTTAGTCTTCTATTTTTTCGAAAGCTTCTTTACCAACGCCGCATTCTGGACAAATATAATCATCTGATTCTTTAGTTAAGTCGCCTTCGTAAACATAACCACAAATTGTACATTCATATTTCATAATCATTTCTCCTTTTTCATATTCAGTTTAATTTGATTATAAAATATTTTAATTGCTCAGTTGGTTATTTTTTAGCAGTAAGCATTTCCTTAATACCGTCGATTGAACTTAGTACACCAGTTGCCTCGTAAGGTAAGTAGATAACCTTGTTATCTTGACCTGATGTTATTTGTTTAAGTGTTTCAAGGTATTTCATAGCAATTAAGTATTTATCAGCTTGACCATTTTCTGCTAATGCATCAACAATCATTCTAATAGCTTCTTTTTCACCGTCTGCTTGTAAAATTCTTGCTTGTTTTTCACCGTCAGCTTTTAAGATAGCGGCTTGTTTTTCACCCTCTGCTTTGTTGATAGCGGCTTCTTTTTCACCTTGTGCTTTCAAGATTGCAGATTGTTTTAAACCTTCTGATTCAAGAATTACGGCACGTTTTTCACGTTCTGCTTTCATTTGTTTTTCCATAGCAGCTTGAATGTCAGCTGGTGGGTTGATGTCTTGAAGTTCTACACGGTTAACTTTAACACCCCATTTATTTGTTGCTTCATCAAGGATTGCTCTTAATTCTTGGTTGATTTTATCTCTTGAAACTAATGTTTCGTCTAAATCTAATTGACCAACTAAGTTTCTTAAAGTTGTTTGTGTTAATTTTTCGATTGCATCAACAAGGTTTGTAATTTCGTAAACAGCTGATTTTGAATCAACGATTTGGAAATATAATAAAGCGTTAATGCTGATTGTTACGTTATCTTTTGTAATTACGTTTTGTCTTGGAAAATCATAAACAGATTCTCTCATATCAATTTTATTCATAATTCTTACGTAAGAATAAGTTTGACCATCGATACCTTTTTGTGAAACTTTCATTGTAATTCCGTGAGGAGTATCGATGAAAGGAATGATAAAATTCAAACCTGGACGTAAAACAGAGTGGAATTTACCCCAACGTTCAATAATCATTTCTTCAGTTTGTTGAACAATAATCACACCTTTTAGTACATAAACTACTGCAAGTATGAATAATATAAATAAGAAAAGTCCCATATTTGCTCCTTTAAATTTTTTCTACATACATAATAAGACTGTCGTTTTTAACAATTTTTACTTCAGAATTTTCAGGGATTTCTTCTTCGCTTTCGTAAAGTCTTGCGTCCCATCTTTCTCCGTATAGTGTTATAACACCTGAATATTTAGTTACTTTTTCAAGAACTTTTGCAGTTTTGCCAATATATTTTTCTTCAACGCCTGAAGCTTCTTTATCTTTTTGGTTATTTCTTAAAAATGGTCTAAATAACAATAATGATGCTACTGAAACCACAACAAAAACTGGAATTAAAACGTTGTATGTGTCAAAAAATACCGCACATATTCCAGTTGCAAAAGAACCTATTGCCAAACTTAAAAAGAAAGTTGTAGGTGTTACGATTTCTAGGATTAGTAATAAAAACCCTAAAGCTAAAAATGTTTTCCAAAGTGCCATTTGCGTGACCTTATTGAGCAGAAGCTTCAACGATGTCGTTCATAGCGTCAACCATTGCATCAATATCAATACCGTGAACTTTTGCACCAGCTTCTAAATTTTCAAATCTTGCAGCAGCACAGCCGATGCAACCCATTCCAAATCTTTGGAATACTTCTATTGTTTCAGGGTAAGTTTGTACGATTTCCATGATACCCATTTCTTTAGTAATTTTTGCCATATTTTTTCTCCTTTAAAATAAAATGTTGACTTTTAAAAAAATATTCTTAATAAGAATATGTAACATTACAGTTTATTATACACAAAAAATGGAGAAATGCTATGGAACTATTGAAGAATTTTTTTGACAACGAAAGAACATGCTGTGTTGGTTTATGCTCACTAAGAAGAAAAGTTTTTATTCAAGATCAAATGGAAAGATACATTAACCAACAAATGTCTATTTACAACCGTAATATCTTTATTAACAGACAACAAGCTATGTAAATAGAATTATGAAAAAGAAGTAGTTACAAATTAAGAGAGAGAGGAGAGTTAAAACCAAAGTAAGCCGTATTTTGCCTCAAGTTTCGAGGCAAAATACGGGCTTTTTAATGTCTAGTCAAAAAACTAGTCAAAACAAAAAAGACTTGAACATTTCGTTCAAGTCTTTTTTGTTAAATTTTTCTTCTAATTAAGCAAATGTATCAAAACCTTCTGCTTTTTTAGTTTTTGCTCTGTGGTTTTTTTCAAAAGCATCTGCCATTTGGATTAACATTTTATTTTGAAGTTGTTGCATATCCATTTGTTTATCCATTCTATGCAAAGCTTCCATATTTGAATTTGGACCAATCGCACTAATCGCATTAATTCTTGCTTGATTACCCATCATCATATTATACTGAGCGTCATGTCGCATTGCTGTTGCTTGCATTAGACCTATTGTATTAATTAATGACATTCTTACCTACTTTCCATTCGCATTTTAACATATAATAATCACTTTGTGAAGTGGGTGGAATATACTATTTTAATAAATCATTACAATTAAAAATATTCCCTATTTTATGGTATTATCAATACATTATGAGCAAGTTTACAGACCTTTTAAAAGAAAAAATTCTTATACTTGATGGTGCTATGGGAACAATGTTCCAAAAGCAAAATCTTACTGAAGAAGATTTTCGAGGAAAGATTTTTAAAAATTCAAAAGTAAATTTAAAAGGTAATAACGATGTTTTAGCTCTTACAAAACCAGAAGCCTTAAAAATTGTCCATAGAGCGTATTTAGAGGTTGGGGCTGATATTATTGAAACAAATACTTTTTCTTCAACAAAAATTTCTCAAAAGGATTATCATTTGGAAAATTATATTGAAGAATTAAATACGGCATCAATAAAAGTTGCAAAAGAACTTGCAAGAGAATATTCCACTCCTGAAAAACCACGTTTTGTAGCAGGTTCTATTGGACCAACAAATAAAACGGCATCAATTTCACCTGATGTAGAAAATCCAGCGTTTAGAGATGTTACTTTTGACGAATTGGTTGAAAATTATTCTGAACAAGCAGAAATTTTTATAAAAAATGATATTGATGTGTTTTTGGTTGAAACAATTTTTGATACTCTAAATGCAAAAGCAGCCTTGTTTGCGATAAAAAAATCTTTAGAAAAATATCAAAAAGATATTCCAATAATGGTTTCTGTTACTCTTACAGATAAATCAGGTAGAACTCTTTCAGGTCAAACGCTAGAAGCTTTTTATTATAGCATAAGACCTTTTAATCCAATATCTGTTGGCATAAATTGTGCTTTAGGTATTGAAGAAATGATTCCATATATCGAAAAATTATCGAAAATTGCAACTTGTAATGTTAGCTTGTATGCAAATGCAGGACTTCCAAATGCTTTTGGTGGGTACGATGAAACTCCAGAGGATATGGCAAAAGGTTATGCTTACCTTGCAAAAGAGGGTTGTGTAAATATTTGCGGTGGATGTTGTGGAACTTCTCCTGAACATATTAAAGCAATTGCAGAGGCTTTGAAAAAATATGAGCCAAGACAAATTCCTCAAATAGAAGAAAAATCCGTTTTTAGTGGCTTAGAACCGTTTTCTTTAAATGATAAACAAAGATTTGCAATCGTTGCAGAAAGAACAAACGTTACTGGGTCTAAAAAATTTGCTAGATTAATTCAAGAGAAAAATTACGAAGAAGCTTTAAACATTGCACGTGAACAAATTGAAAATGGTGCAAACATAATAGACATAAGTCTTGATATGGCATTGATTGATACAAAAGCTCAAATGGTAGAGTTTTTAAACCTTATAGCTTCAGAACCTGAAATCGCAAGAGTTCCAATTATGTTGGATAGTTCAAAATTTGATGTTATTGAGGCTGGCTTAAAATGTATTCAAGGTAAGTCAATTGTGAACTCAATAAGTTTAAAAGAGGGTGAAGAAAAATTTATTGAACATGCAAAAGCCATAAAAGAATTGGGTTCAGCTATGGTGGTTATGGCATTTGACGAGCAAGGACAAGCCTCAACTACTGAACGACGTGTTGAAATTGTTGATAGAGCATACAAAATTCTTACTGAAAAGGTTGGAATTTCACCTTGTGATATAATTTTTGACCTTAATGTTTTTCCAATAGCGACTGGTATTAAAGAACATAACATTAATGGTATTTCTTTCATTGAGGCTACAAAAATTATTAAACAAAAATATCCGAAAGTTATTATTTCCGGTGGTATAAGTAATATTTCCTTCTCGTTTAGAGGTTTAAATAGAATAAGAGAGGCTATTCATAGCGTATTTTTGTATCATGCAATAAATGCTGGGTTAGAAATGGCTATTGTTAATGCGTCTATGCTTGAAATTTATGATGAAATTGAGCCAAAATTAAGAGAACTTGTAGAAGATGTCGTCTTAAATCGAAGTGAGGATGCTGGAGAAAGACTCTTGGAATATGCTCAAACCATGGACAATACAACAAGTTCTTCTCATAAGGTAAATAACTTAGAATGGAGAAATGAGTCTGTTGAAAAACGTTTGCAATACGCTTTAATAAAAGGTAATTCTGAATATTTACAACAAGATTTAGATGAAGCACTAAAAGATTTTTCACCACTTCAAATTATTGAAAAACATCTTATGGATGGTATGAATGAAATCGGTGTACTTTTTGGTGCTGGTAAAATGTTTTTACCTCAAGTTGTAAAAAGTGCTCGTACAATGAAACAGGCTGTTGATTATTTAAAACAATACCTAGAAACAAGTAATAGCAAAACAAAAGCAGGTAAAATTGTTCTTGCAACTGTAAAAGGTGATGTTCATGATATTGGTAAAAATATCTTGGGCTTAATTTTGACTTGTAATAATTTTGAAGTTATTGATTTAGGTGTAATGGTAAATTGTAGCGATATTCTAAAAGCTGCACAAGAAGAAAATGCTGATATTGTTGCACTTTCAGGACTTATTACTCCATCTCTTGAAGAAATGGTTATAGTGGCTGAACAAATGGAGAAGGCAGGATTTACTCTCCCTGCTATAATGATAGGTGGAGCTACTACAAGCAAACTTCATACGGCACTTAAAATTGCACCTAAATACAACGGAATTGTTGCACATACAGACGATGCCTCTCAAGCCGTTGTCGTTGCTCAAAAAATAATATCTAAAGATAAAGAATTTATAGATAATTTAAAAGCTGAGCAGAAAAAACTTTTTGATGAATATCAAAATAATTGATGATAAAATAAATAAAAAAGGATAAATTAACATGTTTGAAAATTTCTTTAAAAATTATATTTCTGCAAAAAATATAGTATTTGTAATACTTTCAATTTTATTTATAATTTTTGTGTTTAAAAATTCTGATATAGCGATAATGTTTTTTGCATCATACGTACTGGCATGTTCTCTTAATCCTTTTGTAAATATGCTTGTTGAAAAGAAAAAGCTAAGTAGAAGTTTAGCATCTGCAATAGTTTTAGGTTGTGGATTATTAGTAGTTTTCTTATTTTTAATTCCAACAATTATTCTTGCTGGTAGCGAAGTGAAAACTTTTGCAACTTCATTTCCTAGATATATAGGCAATTTTGATGAATTCTTACAAGGCTTACCATTCTTTGATTTGAGTCTTAAAGATGTTGATATAACTTCTGTTTTATCTTCACTTTCTGAATCCTCACAGGCTATTTTAAATAATGTTATGGATACAGGTAAAGAAATTGGCTCAGCCTTTATTTACGTTGTAATTTCAATAATGGTTATATACTACTTTATGGCTGATAAGGACTCAATCAAAGCTACTTACTTAAAATCTTTTCCATCTCAAATGAGAAAAAAAGCAGAAAATATTATAAATATTATTTCTCAAAAGGTCGGTGGATACATATTTGCTCAATTGGTTACAATTGCTAGTGTTGGCTTGGTTATGGCAATAGGCTTATCTATCATGAGAATAGATTATGCACTATTATTAGCTTTAATTACAACTGTGCTTGACTTAATTCCAGTTGTAGGTCCAACAATTGCTCTAATTATTTGTATAATTGCAACCTCTCAATCAGGTGTTGTGGCTGTAACAACTGTTATCGTTGTATTTGCAATAGCACAACTTGTTGAAAATAATTTTGTAAGACCATTTGTATTTGGCAAATTCTTAAACTTACATCCATTATTAATTTATCTATTTTTATTTATCATGGCAAAATATGCTGGTATCGTGGGCGTAGTATTTGCACCAGCAGTTGCTGCAACAGTTTGTGTATTATACGAAGAACTTTATATGAAAAATATAAACTAAAAATTATTTATTCTTTTTAGCTTTTTTCTTTGCTTCATCAAAGTCGTTGATATGATTTGCAGCCTCTTCTACTGTCATATTCATAGCTTTATCGTAGTCTAAATTATAACTTTTTAATAGTTTTTTCATTTCATCTGTTGAAACTGTTCCGTCAGCATTTAAGTCAAACTTAGACATTGTTTTGTTAGTTAAATCTTTTGTCAAAAGAGGTTTTGCGAAAATAGATACAGAACCTTTTGCTAAACTATTAAATTCTTCTTGATTAATACCTTTTCCGTCTTTATCATATTTTTTTAAAAGCTCAGAAACTTTCATTTTTAAAGTTTTTCCATTGATAAAAGATGTATATCTAACCATATTTTTTATTTCCTTATTGATTTATATATTATTAAAGACAAAGCCTATTTTAAAAATTGTGTTGTTTTTTCTTTATTGTAACATAATTAAATATTAACTTTTTGCAAAAAATTTGCAAAGCTAGAGATAGTTTTATAAAATTATCCTGTTATGTATATCCCTTACGAAAAAATTGAAGAATATCTTGAAAAACATTTCAATTACACTAAATTGAAAGATTATTTTTACAAGAAAAAAATCTCTCAAAATTTGAAATATATCACTAAAAACGAAAAAAAAGTGATTTCCAAGTTGCGTAAAAAATATTCTAAAGGTAAAAAAATAAACGTTATCTTTTATATTTATGATGAGGCAAAATGGAAATGCCAATCACTATACGAACTTTTAGAGGATAGCGATAAATTTAATGTGAAAATTCTAGTTACAAGAAATTTTGCATTAAACAAAGATAATCCTAGCTATCAAACAAAAAGAGATTTAAAAAAGACATATCAATTTTTCTTTGAAAGAGGGATGAATGTTGAATATGCTTATGATTTAGAAAAACAAGAACATATTCCATTCAAAAAATTTAAACCTGATGTAATAATTTATCAACACCCTTGGTATGTTGAAACCTCTCAAGGTCCTGTTGTATGTTCAAAATTTGCACTAACATATTACGTGCCGTATTATTTTCCAACAACAACTGCACCTATTGATTATTATTTAAGATTTCACCAATATGTCGAAAATTATTGTGTATTTGATGAAATTACAAAAAATCTTTATACAGAAAAAATGGAAAACAAAGCTAAAAATGTTATTGTTACAGGTCAACCATTTTTAGATTATTTCAGAACTCATCATAAACAAGAGTCAAAATACATTATTTATGCACCACATTGGACTATCTGTAATCAGGGAATTTCTTATGGAACGTTTGAGTGGAATGGTAAATGGATGCTTGAGTATGCAAAAAATCATCCTAATCAACAATGGGTTTTCAAACCTCATCCACTATTAAGGAAAGCCTTGGTTGATAATAACGTTATGACAGAAGACGAAGTTCAAAATTATTATGAAGAATGGAATAAGATTGGCATAACTTATGAACACGGTGACTATTTAGATTTATTTAATCAGTCAAAAATGCTTATAACTGATTGTAGCTCTTTTTTAGGTGAATATTTTATGACAGGAAATCCTGTTATTCACTTGATTTCAAAAAATGCAACACCATATAATGAAACTGTAAAACAAATTATAAAATATTATTATAAGGCGGAATGTATTGAACATTTGGCAGAGCTTTTATCAGAACTTCATAGTCAAGATTATATGAAAGACGAACGTCTAAAAGCTATTGAAGAACTTGGTTACAAGAATAATAATGCCTCTCAAAATATATTAGATAACATTTTAGAAAAACTTTCATAAAAAAAGAGATGAAATAAATCATCTCTTTTTTGTTTAGAATTTCTTTAAGGTTCTAACCTAGTTTGCTTGCCATATTGTTTGCATAATTGTTGATATAATTGATTAGGCTATCAACTTTTTGCATATACAATTTTTGGTCATGTTGTTCTTTTGTATGACCTTCCAAGTTCAAGCCTGAAACTAAGTCAGATTTATTTTGAACATATTCAGCAACTTGCCATAAGTTTTCCATATTTATTGCACTCTTCATAGCATCAAGTCTGCCGAATTTCTTCATTTCCAAATTCATTACTCTGTCATTTTGACCTAGGTGATCAATCATTCGTAATGTGTTATCAGTACCGCAGTTAGCTTGAGCATTTTCAATGAATGAAGAGAATCCTTCATCTGTTGATAAATCATGTTCTTTGCCAGTTGTTGAATCCCATTCTTTTGGAGTTTTGATTTTTGCTAAATCTTTACCAACTTCGTGCATGTGACCGTTTGAAGCTTCGCTCATCATAGTTACGGCTGTATCAAATTTAGCTAATTCGTAGCAACCTTTAACCATGTAGCCCTCGTAAACTTTAGCCATTTGTTTTTTAGCTGGGTCATCTGATTTTGATAATCTCAAGAATTCTTTCAATGTTTCTTTTGGATTGTTCAATACGTGGTATTGATTGAAACTATCTTCAAATTCTTTATAAGATTTTTCAACATTTTTACCTTTTATAGCACTTGATAAGTAGTCGTTCAATTTTTTAGTAACAACTTGTCTGTGTTGAGGTTCAATATTTGCCTCAATAAATGTTTTCTTACCTGATGCAATATCAGCTAATTGGTTTTTCTTAGCTAAGGCAATTTGTTCTTTAGTTAAGCCTTGAGCATCCATTTTGCCGTCTTCCATCATTTTTAATTGATTTACAACATCAACACCTTGTTTCAATGTTTTTGAGAATCTTTGTGCTAATTCAGTTGTTTCTTCTTTTGTTGTTAATTGGCAATCAGGATAAGCTGCTCTTACGCCATATTGTTTGAACATTTTGCTCTTCATTTCTTTAATTTGTTTTGAAGCGTTCAAGTTATCCCAATCACGTTGCAACATAAAGTATGCTTCTTCAAAAGAATCACCTTTTTCTGTAAATTTGATATTGTCTTGGATAGCGTCCATAAACATTGCATTTTTCAGCATGTTGTTTGGTTTTGCTTCCAAACCTTTGATTTGTCTTACAACTTCAAATGGTGTGATTTCTTTCAAGCCAAGTTCTTCTGCTGTAGAATTGTTAATCATTTCCATGGCTTTGTCATTTGGCATTGCTTTAATTTCATTGAATTTAGCCATAAATTCCTTGTTGTCTTTAGGGTCAAATTTAGTATCAATGAAATGTTTCATTACGTTGAAGTTTTCATTATCAATGCTGTCGATATTTTTTTCAGTTACTGGAAGCTTTGTAGCTTTAGCTATTGCATTGAATGCTTTTTCTTTAGTGAAAGACATTTTGCTTGCAATATCGTTCAAGTAACCTTGTGTACGTTTGTGAGCTTTTGAAATATCAGCTTCTGAATTGATATTTGACAAATCTGTCATAACTTCTTTTTCAATGATAGCTTTTGTTTCACCAGCATTTTCTGCTCTCTTCATAACCTTGTCTAAGTCTTCTGCTGAAACCTTACTTAAAGTTTGAAGTACATTTGCAACGCTACTCATTTTGATTTGTGGACCAACGAAAGCGTTTTGTACTAAGCTTTGAGCTGTTGAAGTTGTATCATTGTTAGCTGTTGGCAAAATACCATCAAAGAACATTTTGAATGGTTCACCTTTAATGTTACCTGGTTTATATTTGAAGTCTTCTACAAGAACACCATTTTGCCATGCAGAGTTTGTGATGTAGCCATCTTCACCGCCACGACCGCATTGGTAATCTGTTCTTAATAAGCCTTTTGAATCTAACCAAGTTTTCTTGTGTTCGCAGGCACCCCAAGTGTTATCGTGCATTATAGCATCCTTGATTTCTACTTTGCCAGTTTTAGGGTCTTTAACCATTAATGGTGCTACATCTGCGATGTATTGTGCGTGACCACCACGTTCGTTGTGGTAAACTGATGTAGCAGAAATACCTGAGTGTTTGCCGTGTTTAATTCTTTCTGCTGTTTTTTCAACACTTTCTTCTGCGTAGAAAGGTTTACCTGTCATTTGTTCCAAGATACGAATTTCTTGAGGTGTGCATAAGCCTGATGAACCCTCTGAAACCCAGAATGAACCTTTTTCAGCACCGATTTTTTTAGCTTGTTCATTTAATGGTTTTTCAAGTTCTTTTTCTTTTGCAGCTTTTTCTCTTGTAACTTCTGAATACATTTTATTTAAGTTTTTACCAACTTTATCTAATGCTGATTTTTCTTCATCAGTCATTACGTATAAATCGGGCATATCAAGTTTTTCGCCTTTAACTTCTGCTTTTTCTACAACTGCTGCATATTTTGCAATTTTGTTGTATTTGTCCTGCATACTTCTTAAAATTGGTTCTGATACAACTTTGCCCTCTTGTTCGTATTTTTTCATAACATCAGCTTTTGTTGCATCTTTACCTAAGCCATATTTTTTAGCTTCGCTTGCAAAATTTTCTGGAATATCAAGTTTCATATCTTGAGCAGAACGATACATTGCGGCTGCCTCGTATAATGGTTTATAAAGTTTTTTCATTTTAGCTTCAGGTGATTTTGGCATAATTGCCTTGTTCATAGCTTCTGAAGTTTCTGTTGAAAGTTCGTACATATTGAAGATATTTTCCATTCTTGAGTCAATATCTTCTTGTTTTACGTTTGGATTTTCTGCCTTGATGAAGTTTGCCATTTTTTGTTTTTTCATTGATTGTTCTTCGTAATCAAAGAAGTGCAAATCGTCTGATTGTTTACCTTTTACTTCACCCATTTTTAAGAAGTGGTTAACAACTTTTGTCATTTCTTCATCAGATTTTTCAGGCATTAAAGCTTTTAATTCATTTGTCAAAGATTTATTAGCTTTTACAACTGTTTGAGCATTAAATCTTGCATTTTGTCTTTGCTCAACAGCTTCTTTTTCTCTTTTTTGAATACCTTTTCTTGCTGTTTTGATTGATTCTTCAGCTTTTGTTAAAGCTCTCAAATGATATTGATGAGGAACTAATTTTGGGTCGTCCAAATCTCTCATCAAGTGAGAATCGTGGAATGTATCAAAGTATTTTTTATCAAATGCAGAGAAATGTGTACTTTGAGTTTTACCATCACCAGAGTTACCTGCGATATTCATCCATTGTAAAGCTGATGCGTCTAAAATTCTGTAACCTTTGTCATCTGCGTAATCAAAATCTACGTCAGTTTTTTGAACAGAAATCTTTTTACCTGTTCCAAGCTCAGTTGGGTCATAAACCTTCATTGTTGGTTTATTGCTCAACTCTTCCATAATCATTGTTACGTATTTGTCTTTATATTCATAAGCCATAACTTTTCTTGATGTAGAAATAGCTGCACACATACCGTGGTGTCTTTGGTCTGTTGTTTTGATTGTTGGTTTATCGTCATCAGCTGTTTTTACAACAAGGTCGTTTAATAATTCACCTAAAACTTGCGGTTTTTTGTCTTTTAATTGAGCATTAATTTTGTAATCAGGACTCATTAATTTGTTCAATTTTTCAAGACAAGATTTCTTTTCTTCTGTTGTGATTTCTGTTGAAATTACAAAGTAGTCTAGGTTTTTAGAAATGTTTTTAACAGCATCAATTTTAGAATTGTTCATAGCTTGTGGCAAACCTTTTGTTTGCATCAATTTATTTCTCAAATCTAAAACAGCTTTTTCGTCTTTTGTCATTTCTTTTTTATCAACAAAAGTAGCTTTAAATTGTTCTTGTAATTTTGCTTTGTTAGGAGAGTCTGTATTTGCTAAAGCTTTAGCTGTAGCTTCTTGCAATTTACCTTTCCAATTATTGTTTGATTTTTTGTCGTCTAAATCAAAACTTGTACCATATCTTAAACCTTGTGCAACGTTCATTAAGAATTTGATATTTTCTTCAGAAGAGTCTTCTGATAATTTATCAATCGCAGTATTAATATTACGTTGATTATTTAGAGTAAGTGCATCACCCTTTTGTTTCAACTGTTCTACTGTGTTTTTGTCTTCTCTTTTACCTAAAAATGAAACGTTAAACATATATTCTCCTAACCTACTATATATCTTGATTTTATTATACTACGGCATGATTGAATTGTTAATATAAAAATGACTGTTTTTTATATCTTTTAATATATTTTTACAACCTACTACCTTTGTAATTTTTTAATTATGCATTTGTTAATTTTTCGCTCAAATATGCAATTGTTTTTGGAAAATGTTGTTGCAAGTATTGAGCTCTCATAGCAAGTGCATAATTTGCTTTATAAGTGTTTAAAATTGCATTTGTTTCAGCAATTGTTTCCTTTCTGCCTCTGTCCTTTTGACCTTTTACTGCTTCATTTGCAATAAAGTAGTCAATATGGTTTCTTTGAGCTTCTGGATATTCTTTCAAGAAGTTTTTCTTTTCACTTTCATAGATTTTTTTGAAATCTTTATCGCTTGAAAGTTCGTCTTTTATTTCTAATTTGAAATCTTGTCCCAAACTTGATGGACGTTTGCTAGAATCAATAGCGTGACCAAGCTCGTGTAAAAATACTGCTGGATTATCGCTTACAGTCAATCTGCTAGAAGTTAATCCATCATCACTAAACATGTCCATATCTGTTGAACATTTTGATTGAAAATCATTGTAAACAGCTTCTACGCTATCAACCTTGTTGGCAAAATTCATCAATTCGTCGCCAGAAATTGTTTTTAGCATATTTACGATAGAATCTTTTTCTTGTCCAAAGATTTTATTTTCAATTTCTAGTGAAGCTTTTTTGTCTGTATTTCTTTCAGAAATATTTAAGGTTTTATTATCAATAGAAATGTCATAAGTTTTGCCATTTCTTGTTGATACAAACTTGTTATCATTAATTTTTTCAAAAGTTTGTTTTTGATTCATCAAAACTTTACCGTTAACATCGGTAATTTTGTAATCAACAATTCTGTTGCCGTTTTTATCATCTTGGTACAAATATTGTGTTCTTGTCATATCAGCAGAACGCATATCTTTTTTAATAGTTGTTACGCCAGTTTTTTCATCATAAGTAGCTTTTGCTAATGTTCTTGTTTTTCCATTTGGAAATTCGTATTTGATGTTATAAAAATTAGCAACTGGTGAAAGTTCTGAAATTTCTTTTCTTACAAGTCTACCTTGTTTGTCTTTTTTTGTTTTAACTTCTGACAAAACAACATTAAAGTTTGTTTTAGAATCCCAGTCTGCAACGATTTCTGATGTTAAATTGTTTCTATAATCTTCTGATTTGATTTCTACAAAAGCTGCTGCTGTGTAGTTATCAGTTATTTTAGGTGTTTTATAAGGTGTAACTTTTGAAGTTTCTTTTGATAAAATTTTTCCATTTCTATCAACTGTTATGGAAGTACCTTCTTTTTCTCCACTTTTAGCTGTGATAACAACTGTTTCGTTATTATCAAAATCATTTGGTTTGCATTGTAAAATCTTTGTTTTATCGGTTTTTATTGAACTACCAAGTTCAATAATTTTATCGATATTCCAATCACTTCTAATCAAAAATTGTTTGCTTGTGTTGTCAAAATTTGCTTTATCAAGTTTGTTTTGATTTTCTATAGTAAAATTGCTTGGAGTTGTTTTTTCAAAAACATCTCTAGTCAAACCCATTATTGGATTTGACACAGTTTTATTTTGAACTTTATTTACTGATTTAACACCAGTAAAATTTATATTACTAAAACTTATATTCACGTTTCTACACCTTATAAGTCTTTAAAAACATGAATACAAAAGAAATTGCCCTAATTTTGACAAAATATTAAATACGTAAACTTTTTATTTTTCCCAAAGTTTTTTGTAAATTTCAGGTGCATTTTCATCTAACTTGTTCAAAGCATCTTCAATTTTTTGTAAAATTTCTTTTTCTTGTTCAGGAGTTGCATCTTTTGGAACATAAATAGGTTCAGAATAACAGTTTGCAATTTTTACAATACCAACTGGAAATTGTAATCTATCCCAAGTTGAAAGTCTTATCATGTGTTTTGATGGAGAATACCAATTCATAGGGATAATAGGTGCTCCTGTGTGTTTTGCTAAAGATATAATACCTTTTTTAACCTTTTTAGCTGGTCCATTTGGTCCATCTACCATTACAGCAACATTTTCGCCTCTTTCTAAAGCTGAAATCATTTCTATTGTAGAAGATACTCCACCTTTATCAAGAATAGCACGGTTTTGAGAACCTCTAATTGTTTTGAAACCAAAATATTTTGCACCAGCGTCAATGATTTCGCCATCCATTGAACGACTAATCAAAACATTTGTGTTTTTTCTGTTTTTTAATCCAAAAATACTACATTGATGTGCATGCCATAATGCGTAAATTGCTGGCTCTGCATCTTGATAATTGTACAGTCTAAACCATGACATGTGTCTTTGAATTGAAAATAAAAGAACAATTAATTTTCTTAGTATAGCTGCAATTATTTTTTCTTTTGTAGATAATTTTTGTTTTATTAATTTCATTAAAAATAACCTTTAAATTTTTTCTTAAAATTATTATAACCTAAAAAGGGTAAAATCCGAAGATTTTACCCTTTAAAAATATAAAATGTTATTTAACTAATCTTTTTTTAGAATAATATCAAGAGCTTCTAATTTAATAGATTTAGCAATTACAAAAGATTCTACTAATATGAAATAATATGCCAACAATGAAACCAAGATTGTGCTAAGTGCAAACAAAAATGGATTTCTCAATACAGGTACGCTTGATAAAAGGCTTGCAATAATTACTGTAAATAAAAATACACCTGCAAATAAAGCTATACCTTTAAAATAAAGTTTTTTATCTAACATAAGGATTTTAGTTGCCATCATATATCTAAAGAAGGTTAGCAAGTTTGATTTATATGCAAACATAAAATTGAAGATTGGGAAGTAGAATAAAAATACAAATAATACTACTGCAATCATTGCTACAGTTAGATAAAACATAATTTGATTAGCAAAGGCTAGAGCAATAATTACGCTTGCTGTTAAAAATAATGATGCTACGATAACAAATAAAAGATAAATTAATCCAAAGCCAACAGCGACTTTTAATCCTTGTAAGAAGTTACGTTTAATCTCCATTTCTGGTAAAACATGATTTTCTTCTTGATTTGATAAAGCTTTGATTAAGGATAATGCATAACCGTTTGGTATAAACATTAAAACTATAGAAATAAATGCTAAAAGTACGTATACCCAATTCCAAATTGGATCATACATTGAATCTTGCCAATGAACATTTAATACTGGTATAAATTCGTGGAGAATATTTGAAAAATTAGATACCAAAGTCGAAGCTAGAATAAACAATAGAAAAACGTAAGTTTTCTTAAATACTTCAACATCTTTAAACATATAATAAAAAGCTTTTCTCATAATAATCTCCTTAAAGAATAATTTTACACAAGAATTATACCAATTTCTATTAGTCAACGCAATAATTATTAACTATTGTGATAGTATAAAATAAAAAAGGACGAAAAATGGAAAGATGTTCTTGGGTAAATATGAAAAACCCTCTATATATCAAATATCATGATGAAGAATGGGGTGTTCCAATACATGATGATAAAACCTTATATGAGCTTTTAATTCTTGAAAGTTTTCAAGCCGGTCTTTCTTGGGAATGTGTTTTAAACAAGCGTGAAAATTTTAGAAAAGCTTTTGATAATTTTGATATAGAAAAAGTTTTAAATTATGGTGAAGCAAAATTTAAAGAACTCATTGAAAATACAGGAATAATAAGAAATAAATTAAAAATTAATGCAAGCATAAATAACAGCAAAATTTTTAAAGAAATTCAAAAAGAGTATGGAAGTTTTGATAAATATATTTGGAGTTTTACTGACGGAGAAGTTATTGTTGAAAGTTTTGAGAAAAGAACATTTTCTCCACTTTCTGATGAAATTTCTAAAGATTTAAAAAAACGTGGGATGAAATTTGTCGGCACAACAATAATTTATTCCTACTTGCAAGCAATAGGGATAATTAACGGTCATTCAGAAACTTGCTATAAATTCAAATCTAATTAAAGAGTTTTAAAGAATTTTTTAGCAGCAGAATAATCTAAGTTTCTCATATAATCGGCAGAAACTTTTTCTTGATAAGTACCGTTGTATCCTTCAAATTTATATTTTAAGAAAGCTTCAACTGCAATATCTTTTTCTGACATTTCAGGGTGTTCTTTTTTCATATTGTCAATGAAGTTCATATAATCTTTATCGATAACTAATGTTTTAATGCCATTTTTACCGGGAGCATCTACTTGTTTGAAGTAATCAGGATCGTTTTTGCTTGCTTCTTTATATAATTTATATTCCATAAAGAAAGTTACAACCTCTTGTTGAAGAGGTGGCATTTTATCATCCAAAAGAGCATGGGTTAATTCATGAGTAACAACAGATGCTATTTCAGGTTTTGAAATTGTTTCTGTATCAACAGTAATCTTATTTCCAACATGAGTACCAACTGAAGCATATCTTTTGCAATCGTATAAGCATTGTTCTTTTAAGACGTTTGCATAATCTTTTTGTAAATCTGCAGGAAAATCTTTCATATTTTCTAGCATATAAACACCACTATCTAATATTTTATGTATAGCTTTTTTATCTTGAGTTGTTATTGCATTATTTTTGATATTGTTATCTGCAGTTTTTACATAACCGACCATATCAAGTTCAGCCATTGCATTTAAAAATTCTGCTAACCCAACGGCATTACCAGCCTTGTCAGTAGAGTGTCCAGAGGCTGAAAAATAACCTTTTTCTTTGTCATCAAGTTTACCGTCACCATTCAAGTCAAAAATTTCATAGCCTTTTTTAATATTACCGGCTTCATCTAAAACATCATTAAAGGCAATTTGCTCATTGGTTTTAAATTGAGTTTTTATTTCATCAGAAATGACATTGTTTCCTTTTTCATCTTTTATTTCTGACTTTTCTAATTTTTCACGATTAGCAGTCAACAATTCGGATTTTGTTTTATCGTAAACTTTTTGTTTATCTTCTTTTGAAATAATTCCATCTGTTTTTCCATCTTTTGAAGTATCTTTATCTATTGAATACAAATATTTTTCAAGATTTTTTAGTTTTGACCTTTTATATATACCGTTATTGCTTTTATATTCTTTTTCGACGTTATCAAGTTTACCATCACTATTAAGGTCAAAAATTTCCATGCCTTTTTTTATGTTGCCATCGGCATCAGCAATTTCTTTTGATATATCCTTATATTCAAGTCCAAAAACTTCTTTTATTTCAGGTGTCATAATAGTTTCGCCTGCTTCGTTTTTATAATTTGAAACACGGTTTTGAAGTTTTTCAAACTCTGTCGGATTTAGTTTAAACATTTTATTAATGAACTTTATTAAATCTTCTTGGGTAATTTCTTTTTTCTTAACTTTTTCGTCTTGCAAAAAGATATTAATATCGTTTTGAGTTATAGTACCCCTTGTGCCTTGCTCTTTGTCAAGCATATTTATGGAAACACGTTTTAAGTCTGATTTCTCAAACTTGTTATAACCATTATCTGTCAAATAATCGAACAAAAATTTTTCTTTTTTGTCCTCTTTGAAATCAGCTTTTTTAATAGAAAAATTTCTATTTTTTATATCGTATTTAATTTCTTTGTTATTAATTTCAGACATAATCATCCCACCTTGACCATGTAAAAACATCGGAATAAAAAAAATTTACTATTTGTAAAATATTCTTTAACAAATTTTTATAATTTGAATTAAAATAATAAATAGGAGAAGAAATAATGAAAGTTTTAAGCAAGCAAAAAAATTCAAGAATGTGTTTTATCTGTGGAATGGACAATCCACAAGGTTTTAAATCACAATTTTATAATATGGAAGACGGTAGTGTAATTACACCAGTAAGATATAAAGATGTTCACCAAAGTTTTCCGCAAAGAGTTCATGGCGGATTAATTGCAACAATGTTGGATGAACTTGCTTGCCGTGCTTATTGGGTAAATGGTGATTATACTCTTGGTGTTACAACCTCAATGGAATTAAAATACAGAAAACCAGTACCTTATGATGTTGATATTTTGGCTCAAGGTTACGTTGTTTACGATAAATCAAGAATGTTTAAAACTAAATCAAAAATTATAGATTTTGACGGAACAGTTTTTGCAGAGGCAATTACAACGTATTTGAAATTACCAGTAGAAAAAATTGCCGAAAATGTTGATGTTCACGAAGAAATGCCATATTTAATAGAAGATGGTATAAAAGAAATTGATTACGTTTCTAAAATGGATTAATTTTTAATATTAAACTTTGTAAAAATCAGATTATAATCAAGCAATAATCATGATTTAGCTATCTTAAATAAAGAGTAAGGTAGTGTATTAAAATGTTAATTAATCCAATTAATACAGTTTCAAAAGCAGTAGCAAAGCCACTAAACAAGGTTGCTCCACAACCTCGTATGATTAATGGCTTAGCTAAAGATACTTTTCAAAAAAGTACTGCAATGACTGAACCAAAAAGAATGATGCCACCAAATAGAGGACTTGGTGATATTGTTGATTTAGCATACACAACACTTAGACCTGAAAATAAAAAGAAAGTTGATGAAGCAACTAAGAGATTAAAAGAACAATATGGAGATGTTGCAACAATAACATTTGAAACTGATAAATACTCTCCAAAAAATGAATATTGTCTAAAAGCTACATTAGGATTGTCAGAAAGCCATTCAGAATTTTATGATAACAATATCAATAAAATTGGTGAAGAAGATGTAAGTTATTATGCCAAAAATGGTGAAGTATATATAATTACTAAGAATACAGATTATAGAAATAATACAACTACAAAAGTTAGAAAACAATTTGACAATAATGGCAAAAAAGTTGTAACTGATGAAGTACGAATTATTAGAGATAAAAATAATAATCTAATAAGAAAAGAAATGATGACTCATTCTGATATTACAGGTGCTTTTGACCAAAAATACGTTTATCCAGATGGAACAGAAAAAGTTATTTCTCAAACAAAGAAATTCAAAAAGTTTGATGGAATGGAATGTATCCACAAGGATATGACTTCTCTTGATGGTACTCGTACTCAATACAAGCTTGAACAAGATAACAAGGGTAACAAACTTTTAGAATACAAAATTACCGATAAAGACGGTAAAGTTTTGATGAATTTAAACAAAACAATGGAAAGAGTTGCCGATAATAAAGTTATTTCATCAAACGGTGATAAAGTTTATGAAATGACTTTTGAACCTAAGCAAATAACTATTCAAGAAAAAGGTAAAGACGCAACTGTTATACCAATTAAAAAAGGCTTTTTCTCAAAAGGTTTGAAATTGACTGGTGAAAAGAAAGAAATGTCTGAATTGTTGCAAAAATTGCCTGCTGAGCAGTTGAAAGCTTTGGCAAGTACCGTAAAAGTTTTGAATGGTACAAACAATACAAAAGAATGTAATATGCAACCTCTATCAAAAACGGTTAATACTGTAAATGAAGTTTTCTCTGTGTTGCACGAAATAGGTCATGCAGTAGATTACAGAAAATCAGGATTATTTTTGCCAGATTTTACAACTATTTCAAGGGATGATGAGTTAAAAAGAATTTATACAGAAGAAAAAGATAACTTTGAAAAAGCTTATCCAAATGCTCAAAGAGAACATTTAGATTATTTTATTGACCAAAAAGAACACTACTCTGGAAAATGGGGTGGACTTCAAGAATTAGTTGCGGAAACAAATGCTCTTAGAGATTCTTACACAACAGAAGATGGTTTAGCTGTTCGTGTACAATATTTACAACAACACTATCCTCGTACAATAGCTTATATTAATGATAGATTAGAAAATTATAAAACTAAATAATAAAAAAATAGTGCTATTAGGTTTCCCATAGCACTACTTCGTTATTTTTTAAAGTTTCTTTTACATTGATAACTCTTTGATTTGAACTTCCTATCCAATGTAAGTTGTTGTCGTTTAGTTTTTGAACAAATTCACCGTCAATTAAAACATCAATATCTTCAATTCCATCTAAATCTCGAACCTGTTCCCATTGATAACCGGTATAAAGCCAAATTGTTTTTTCAGGAAGTTCGGCTCTCATTTTTTTGATAAGTCTAAAAACTTCTGAACGATTGTTTGGAAACAATGGATCGCCACCGCTAAAAGTTATACCCGCAATACATGGATTTGATAGAGCTTCAAATAATTCATCTTCAGCATTTTTATCAAAAGGTAAGCCACCTTTTTCATCCCAAGTAATTGGATTTTGACAACCTTTGCACTTGTGATTGCAACCAGCAACCCAAAGTACTGTTCTTAAACCGTCACCATTTAGCATATCTTCTTTTGTTATGTTGTGGTAATTCATTAATCTCTCTCTAAATTCTTTTTTTATAATTATGGGTTTTGATTTTTTAATCAAAACCCATTAAATTTACTTGTGTTTCACAGAGTACTCAAATTACGTTCTACCGAAAATCGTCTTACTAGTTTTTCAGCCTCTGTTCGGGTGATTACATACTTACTCTGTCTTTGATTTCTTCCATTTTAGCTTCATTCAAGCGAGTGTCACCTTTTACTCTTGAGTAAGATAAGTAACCGTTCATTCTGTCGATTTTTGTAAGGTTTTTGCTACCACATTTTGGACATACATCCATGTTTAATTCTTCATGACCGCAATCATCACAGTAAGAAAGTGATAGATTTACACCTTCATAAAAACCTTTATCCATAGCTCTTTTAATCAAAGTTTCAATAGCTTTTGTATTATAAGAAATTGGATATTTAACGTATTGAATTTTTCCACCGTTCAATAGTTCCCAGAAACGACCCTCTAAATCTTGTTTTTCTAAAGGTCCAATGTGTTCTGTAACGTGACAATGGAAACTGTTTGATACATAGCCTCTGTCAGAAACTTTTTCTACAACGCCGTATTTTTTACGGAATTGTTTGATTTGTAAACCGCAAAGATTTTCTGCAGGAGTACCATAAATTGCATATAAGTTACCGTCTTCTTCTTTGAATTGGTTAACTTTTTTGTTAATGTATTCCATTACTTCTAAAGCGAATGCACCGTCTTCTACAAGTGATTTACCATTGTATAACTCTTGTAATTCGTTTAACGCAGTAATACCAAATGATGCAGTTGAAGATTTCAAGATAGGTTTAATTTTGTCGTGTAAACCTAAGTGTCCACCGTAGAAACCACCTTCGCAGAATGCTAATGGATTGATTGACGCTCTCATTTCACCAAGATAATCATAAGTACGTTTGTGTAAGTTTCTAATCATTTCCATATAATAATCAAGAACTTCATAGAAATCTTTGCCCTCTTTTTGTGCTTTTGCATAAATCATTGGTAAGTGTAAGCTGATTGCACCAATATTAAATCTTCCTACGAAAACTGGTACATCGTTTTCATCAGCAGGTTTCATACCGCCTCTTTCATACCAAGGTGAAAGGAATGCTCTGCAACCCATTGGTGAAATAACTTTTTTGTATTTTTTGTACATACTAGCGATGTAGCCCTCACCAGTCATTGACAACCAATCTGGATACATAGCTTTTTTAGAACATTCAACACCAACTTGGAATAAATCTTCTAACTCACCGCCGTTGCCGTGTAAGTTTTCGTCATATAAGAATACAATCTTAGGGAATAAAACAGGTTTTTTGTTACCTTTTTTACCTTGACCTTCTTCTCTTACTTTTAACATCATTTTTGATGCCATTTTTTCAAATCTTTCAGTACCTAAGCCCATTGTCATTGTGATAAATGGATAATCACCACGGCTAGATGCTACTGTGTTGAATTTGTATTCCCAGCCTTGGAAACCATCGTGGAAATCTCTTTCAACATCTTTGTAAGCTTCTTCATCAGCTTTTTCAGCACTTACGCCCATGTCAATGTATCTTTGGTAATTTTTGTTATAAGTTTTTTGTGCGAATGGAGCTAAAATTTTATCAACTTCTGGAACTGTGAAACCACCATATTGTTGACTTGCAGCTGCCATTACAATATCACCAATTACATCAAAAGCAACTTCTAATGTTTTTGGCTCGTTGTACCAAAGGTTACCCATTTCAAAGCCACCTTTTAATACGTTTGCAACGTCGAATAAACAACAGTTCATTGTGTCACGTCTTGCTGACATATCGTGAATGTAAATGTAACCGTCACGAGTTGCTTGTAATTCTGGAACAGTTAAAAAGAATTTTTTGTATAATTCTTTGTTTAATTGGTTGAAGATTAAAGAACGTTTTGTTGAAACTAAAGCTGAATCAGCATTTGAGTTTTCTTTATCTCCAATGTACATAATTTTTTGGCTTTCTTGATAAACTTTATCAAGCATATTTACGAAATCAATTTTGTAATCTCTGTAATTTCTGTAGCTTTTTGCAACTTTTGGATTTACAGCTTCTAGTGCATTTTCTACGATACAATGCATTTTGAAGATTTCGATTTCACTTTGGCGTGTTTCTACAACACTCCAATTTACATAATTGCATAATTGTTCAATTTCTTGGTCTGTAAAATCTACTAACATTCTTGCAGCAGATTTTTTAACGGCTTTAACAACTTTATCGATATTGTAATCTTCTAATGTACCGTCTTTTTTAATGATTTTTACATTTTTAACAGCAATTTTTGATGTAAAAGCTTTAATGTTGTTTTTTACTGAATTTAACGATGCTGGTTTTGTTACGTTCGAATTTGAACCAACGTTTTCATTAATTTTTACAACATTTCCGTTTTCTAATTGTGGCATTTACTAATCTCCTTTTTTGTTAAAAAGGCAGAAATAGGATAAATTATTATGCTATTGTAATTTTAGATTCCCAAATTCCTGTCCCGAGGTCTTTTTTAAATAGTTCAAATAAGTATGTCTCTTCCAATAGATGCATTTAATAAATTCACACATGCTATCCTTATTTGTTCCTTTAATTATACCTCATAATTTTATTGTTTGGAAGATAATTTTTTAAAATTTAACCCATAAGATTTAGACAAATTAACCTAAAGGTTTATATAGTGCGAAAAGGTCGGATTTACAAATTTTACAATAAATAACGAAATATAATATTTTGTAAATTTCTATTACTCAATGTTAATATTTAAAAATTTTTGTAAAATTTTCATGCCCTAAGAATGAGTTATTTTAGAGTTATTTTTGAGAAGAAAAGAGGGGCAAAAATCGAAGATTTTTGCCCCTCTTTTACTTTTTAAAATTCTTTTTAAATTTGGAATTTGTTATCTTGGATAAGAGTTACTTTTTTACCGTCTGCTGTGATACCCTCAACAACAACATTTGGTCCACCAATCATGAAATCGGTATGGATATTTGAATCGTTGATGTTGTTTTTATCCATGTATTTTTGTCTTTCTTTGTAGTCCTTGATGTCTTGAGCACCGTCTAGACAATCATCAAAACCAGCACCAACTGCGATATGGCAAGCAGCGTTTTCATCTAATAGCGTATTGTTAAATACTCTACCTGTTTTAAAGATTGGAGAATCAGCTACAAGTGCAACTTCACCTAACATATCACCGCCTTTTGCAGAATTGATATGTTCTCTCCAAAGTTCTTGGTTTTTGTCAGCATATACTTCAACTGCTTTACCATTTTCAAATCTCATGCGGATACCCTCAACAAGGTTACCATTCAAGCATAGAGGTAATGTTGTTGAAACCCAACCATTTGTTTTAGTTTTGTCAGGTGATGAGAAAACTTCTTCTGTCGGAGTGTTTGCCATGTATCTTACACCGTCGTCAGTTTCTTTTGCTGCTGCTCTAAATCTTGATTTTTCGTGCATGCCTACGTGCAAATCAGTTTTGCCATCAGGTTTTTTAGTTTCAGGGTCAATGCTGTAGAAATGAATTTCTTTGAATTGATATTTGTTCATTTTATCAGCTACTGATTCTAATTTTGCAGCGTGAGCATCAAGTCCGCCTACACGGTTAATATTTTTAGCATCATCGGCTGCTTTTTCAAGAGCTTTCATTGTGTCAGGAATATCTGCATAAGTCTTTTTAACAGACATTGTTGTTGGTGCATAAATGATATTCCATTGACTTTCAGGACCTGATTTTCTGATAGGTTTTACAACCTCTTGAACAGCTTTTGTTTGCATTACGATACGTTTAGGATCTACATCTGCCATGCCCTCTGGGTCTTTGCCTTCAAGGAATAATCTTGCAGTTTTTCTGTCGATTCTTTCTCTCCAAGTATCTGCAACATAAGATGGAACATCCTTTAACGATTCTTCTGAAGCGTATTTTAATTTTGCTTTACCGACAGGATCTCCTGGTTCATTAAAGCTTACGTCGATTGGACCTGAACCGTTTTTGTATGCGTATTCAACGAATTTTAAAACATTTTTTTCGTGTTCACGTTCTGCTGAAATTGAAATTGGTTGACCTTTTTGAACATTTAATAATGTGTGAAAAACTTCTTTTTCATTGAATGCGTCTGATAATTTCTTTTGTACATGTTCAGGAATTTCAGGTTTTACAGTCTTTTTAACTTCTTCTGTTTCTTGAGCAGAAAGTTTTGATAATTTGTATGGGTCGTTATTTGCATCAAAAGTTATAGTTTTAGCACCTTGTTTTTCGTAGTATTCGGCACGTTTTTTCTTGTATGCAAAATCAGGTTCTTTGCAATATTTCTTTTGAAGTGCATCAATTTCAGGTTGAGCAATTTCTACGTGAACATCTTTTGCCCCACGTTTGTAAGCTTCTTCTGCGAATACTTTTAAGAAAGGTACATGAGTTTTGTCGGCTTTAACAACAATGGATTGACCTTTTTCAAGTTTTAAATCTTCATCAAGAATTTTGTTAACAGCAGAAAGCATTTTAGTTTCAGGTGTAGCGTTAGCTGACGACTTAGAAATTTGTACAGTATCAGCTTTTAAACCTTTGTTGTTAACAGCATTTTCGTTACCTTTAAAATTTGGGGCAATCTTGTTCATGGCTGTTTTTGCAGTATTTACAATATTGACTGGATTTATATTCATAGTTCTACCTCACTTACACAATAATACGTTGCCTTATAAAAAAGAGCTAAACCATGAAAATTGCCAAGATTTAAGTGGTATGTTTACAATTATTTATAAATTGGTATGTGAATAATTGTTTTGTTTAACTATTTTTATAGGTGTTTTTGTAGTGCTGAAATTACATCTACATAAGTATCTAATTGCTTTTTAGAAGATGTATTAATTATTCTTTTTAAAATTTGTTTACTATGGTAATCTGCAGATATTTGGTCTAAACTCAAAACTTCTAATTTTTGGATAAAGTGATTGTCATTGTTTGCCCAATATGATTGGCATTGTTCACCTTTTGCTTTTTTATATTTTATAACTAGTTTTCTTATAAACTTTGATAGCTTTTCGTAATCTTCGCCCTTGTAGTGTACGCCGTTATCTTTATTATCTAATTTTTCTTTTATTCTTTTTGCACTAACAAATAACCAGTTATCTTCTGTGCCTTTCATTTTTAAAAAACAAAGTGCTAAATTCCCCTCATGGAACAGGTTTGGTTGATTTTCTTTTTTATACAAAAACCATATATCAGTAATCTCGTTTTCATTGCTATTATTTTTAAATTCATCTTCATATATTTTCCATACGTCTTTATCATCCTCATCGTAAATAAATCTTATTTTTGTATTATTTAATTCATCTTCTGAAAGGTGAAAAATATCATTTAATAAAATTTTATTCATGAATGAGTCCTTTCTTTGAGGAAATATGATAACTTGCTACTATTTTGGCATTTAAAATTAGTATTTGTGATAACTAGGTTAGATTAATATTAGCAATAAACACTAATTAAGTCAAGAAAGTTAGCAAAATAGTATCTTTTATTTTGTTTTTTTATCCGCTACATTTAAATAAAGGGGATAAAAATGCCAACATTAAAAGAAAAACTTGGATTAAGAATTAAAACTTTGAGAAAACAACTTGGTTTTTCCCAAGAAAAGTTGGCAGAATTAATAAACATGGATAAACCAAATTTAAGCAATATTGAAAGAGGTAAACGTTTTATGACAGCAGAAACTCTTGAAAAGATTGCAAATGCTCTAAACACAACAGAAAGAGAACTTTTTGATTTTAGTGAATATACCCCAGAAAAATATTTTAGAGCTGATATTGAAAAGATTTTAGATAATTCACAGGAAAAAGACTTGAAGTTTTTCTTAGATGTTATGAATAGCTATAGTCAAATTAAATAACTTATTTTTTATTTTTAAATCTATATTTAATTCCAAAAACAGTTAAAACTTTTTGTTTATTTTCTTTTCGTTTACTGGCATGGCGGTATTCGTTTGTTATAGAAAAAATATTTTTTAAAAAGTCTTTTGAGAACGTTATTAAATATGATTTGAAAAATGTTTTATAGAACAAAGGTTCTAATAACAAGAAAGATTTATTTCTGTATCTTGATAAAATGTAAGAAAAATATAATGTTGTAATTTTAATTATATCCAAATCAAATGGCTTTATTTTAGAGTTTAAAAAATGTACCAAATTTAAAAATTCAATAATTTCAGATTTTGAAAACTCTCTTTTCTTAAAAATGTCTTCAACAAAGCTAAGCTTAAAATCATAATACTTTGATAATGCGTAAATATTTATCCTCGCAAGCTGAAACAAAATGTATTTAGGATATTTTGTTTCAATAGAATTTCTCGAGTGAAAACTTTTTAGCAATACTTTATCTATGATTTCAAATTTGTAACCAGTAAGAAGTAATTTTCTATATAATAAACAATCTTCTACAGGTTTAAGATTGTCATAATGTACATTTATACTTTTTCTAAACATCATTGCTGTATGGACAAATTCATGATGGTTTATAAAATTTAGCAAAGTTACTTGGTATTTGTGTTCTGAAATCTTTTCATCAATATCATCACCATAAAATTTGACCAAGCAAGAACAAATGTCAACGTCAGGGTTGTTCTCTAGAAAAGAAACTTGTTCTTCTATTCTAGTCGGATAAGAAAAATCGTCAGAATCCATTCTTGCAATATATTTGCCTTTTGATTTTTCGACACCAAAATTTAGACAATTTATGTAACCTTTTGTCTTAAAATATCTAATTCTTGCATCATTTATTGAGGAAACAAAATTGAAGTTTTCGTTATTAAAACTTCCGTCAATAATAATCAGTTCCAAATCTTGGAAAGTTGGATTTAGGATACTATAAATGGCTTCAGCCAATTGAGTTTTTGAGTGATTGTAAATGGGCATTACAACGCTAACTGTGGGAGAATATGACATTAAAAATTCCTAAATAAATCGCTATAAATAAAGAATAACACAAATCTTTCGATATAAAAATAATGAGCGTGCATAGATTAGTTTAACCGTTAAAAATGCCGAAGAACGTGACTACTGGCTCGTAGGGAAATTTTTTATTGTGGATAAATGAATAATCGGTTAAAATAATTTATTA
>DBIX01000007.1:0-273 GCA_002297005.1 Cyanobacteria bacterium UBA791
AGTTTACAATTGTTAATATAAAATTTAATAATAATTATACTAAATATAAAACTACTATATTGCATAAAGCGTGTTTTCTTGGATTGCTTCACTTTGTTCGTACAAAAAAATGGAGGTCTGAATTTCAGACCTCCATTTTGTAAATGGTGGGCAGGGGTAAGGACTCCGTTTGCAGACAGAAAAACAATTGAGTATTGTTTTTCGTTGAAGGTTTCCAAAAACTAAAAGCATGGCGTAAGCAAATGGAGGGAAGAACCACCACGGTGGTGAGAA
>DBIX01000007.1:389-13699 GCA_002297005.1 Cyanobacteria bacterium UBA791
CGGCAGATTTACAGTCTGCTCCCTTTAGCCACTCGGGCACCTACCCAAATTTTTGTGCCCATCTTACTCATTTCTAAGTAAGAAAATAGCCGGCAATAGGAATCGAACCTACAACCTACGGTTTACAAAACCGTTGCTCTACCGTTGAGCTATGCCGGCGTACTTCTATTGTATTTATAAAATTCTTATATGTCAAGCAATATTTTTTGACTTTTTACAAAATTTCCTTATATACATGCTAGAGGTAGTACAAATAGAGGATTTTTACATTACATTTGCTAAGTTTTTTTAAAAGTTGCCGTAATTAAAAATATAAATAAATTATGAGGTTATAAAAAATGTTAATCAATGGTGGTGTTAGATACACAGACAACGGTATTAAAATTGCATTAAAAGCTATGCAACTTCAACAAGCAATCGTTGGTATTACAAATGAAAACGTTACTGGTTTTGATAAAATCGGTTACCAAAGAAAAGAACCAGTTGTTTCTTCTTTCACAGAATATCTTGGTGTTAACGGTTTATCATCAGCAACAGATACTACAATCGGTAGAATTTCAACATCAGACAATCCTTTAGATTTGGCTCTTAACAACAAAGGTTATTTCCAAGTTCAAGGCAGAGATGGTATCAGATTAACAAGAGATGGTCGTTTCAAACTTGATAAACAAGGTAACTTATTAACTCTTGAAGACCAACCAGTTCTTTCAAACTCAGGAGCTCCAATCAAATTACCATTCGTTCCTGACAAAATCAAAGACGTAGTTGTTAACACTAAAGGTCAAGTAAGCGTTTTCAACAAAAACACTAAAAGATTAGACAAAGTTGCAACACTTGGCATAGTTGATTCAAACGGAGTCGGCGTAGTTAATCCAGAAGTTGCTCAAGGTTTCTTAGAATATTCAAACGTAGCAATACAAAATGAGTTTTTAAACTTGATGCCAACACTTAAAGCATACGACGCAAACAGACAAGTTCTTATGATAGAAAACTCAGTTCTTCAAAAAACAATCAGCCAATTAAGTAGTGCACAGTAGTTAAAGGTTTAGGATAAGGTAAAAATTATGTACAATTTACAAGCAATCATCAGAAAAGGTATCAATAACTCAAACATCCAATTCGAAAGATTAGGAAACGTTGGTCAAAACTTTGCTAACTTCGGAACAACAGGTTATAAAAATGTACGTTTCGAACAATTCTTAACAGAAGATGGTTACGTTACTGGTACAAAAAGAACAGATTGCACACAAGGTGCTTTAAAAATTACTAACAATCCTTACGACGTAGCAATCAAAGGAACAGGTTACATCCCAGTTGTTTCAGAAGACGGTCAAGTTGCTTACACTAGAGATGGTTCTTTCAAAATCGGTAAAGATGGTTACTTAGTAACAAGCGATGACTGGTTAGTTGGTAGCGGAATTCAAATTCCATCTAACGTTCACGATTTTCAAATCAAAAGAAACGGTGACGTTATGGTTCAAGATTCAAAACAATCTTTACCAAGAAAAATCGGTAACATCCCTTTAGTACAATTCGCATCTCCTGAAGGTTTAGCAGAAAAAGGTCACAACAAGTTAGTTCAAACAGATGAATCAGGTGAACCAAGATTAATTAAAAATCACGACAACATTTACCAAAACAATATTGAAACAGCAAATGTTGACCTATACGGAGAAGTTAACACAATGTTAAGATTAAATGCCTCAATGTTAGCTCACATGCAATTAATGAAAGTAGCATACGATATGTACAATAAAGGCATCAACATTAGAGAATCATAGAGGAATTAAAAAATGAATTTTAGCGTATCAAACAGTTTAAGCAAAACATCAAACATTTTAAATTTAATATCAGAAAGACAAAAAATTGTTGGTGAAAACGTAGCCAATATGGATACCCCAGGGTATGTAAAAAAAGATATTAACTTTGCTCAATTAGTAGATGGTCCATCAAGCAACTTAGAAACAAAATTAGCTCAAAAGTTAGATGGAAAAATGTATTCAACTACAAGTTCATACGAAGCAGTTAATCCAGCAGAAGAGTTAGTAAAAATGCAAAACAACTCACTTCTTTACACAGTAGCAACAAGAAGAATGTCAAACATCATAACTCAAATGAAAACAGTAATTAATGTGGGTAAATAGATAGGATAAGAGAGGAAATAAAATTATGGGTATTATGGATTCAATGTACATCGGTGCAAATGCATTAAAAGCACACGGTAGAAGATTAGACATTCACGCAAAAAACGTAGCAAACGTTGACACACCAAACTATGTAAGAAAAATCCCTATGTTAAATGCCGAAGCGGACGGTGTTTCTTTCGCAGGTATCATGAGTTCTATGAACGATAGTTTTATGAGTTCAAATGGTACATTACAAGGTGGAGTTAGCTTCACAGGTATTATGGAAGATCCTACTTTAGGTGAAAAAATTTACAAACCTGGTCACCCTGATGCTGATGAAAACGGTTATATCAGAGGTTCTAACGTAAACGCTATGGTTGATATTGCTGATGCAATGCTTGCTCAAAGAGCTTACGAAGCCAACTTAGCAGTATTAAACATTTCTAAAGCAATGGCTCTTAAAGCTGCTGACATCGGAAAATAACAAGTTTAAATTAATCCTAATCCAAAATACTCAATATCCACTAAAGAAAGGTCTTCATCGTTTTGATGAAGATTCTTTCTTTATTACAACTAAAAATCTTTCAAAATTTTCTTCTAGCGGAAGTTTATATTCAATAACCTCTAGCAATTCAGCCTTTTTCTTAAAAATCAATTCTTTTGCTTCTCTAATTTCATCGAAAACCTGTTTTGATTTATAACAAACAAAATAACCGCCATTTTTAAGCAAAGGCATGGCATATTCAACCACTTTATCTAATCTTGAAACAGCACGACTTACAACTAAATCGTATTTTTCTTTTAAATTTTCAGCTCTATCATTGATTAGAGTTAAGTTTTCAAGATTTAATTCTTTTTTAAAATCTTCAATTGCACGAATTTTCTTTGCAATACTATCTAGACCTGTAACCTTCAATTCAGGATAGCAAATCGCAATAGGTACTGCCGGAAAGCCACCGCCTGTACCAATATCAAGCATGCTCATGCCTGCAGGATTTATGTTATATTTTTCAAAAAACTTTTCTATGCTCAAGCTATCAAAAATATGCTTTTCAAACAAAAACTTCTCGTCATTTTTGCTTATCAAATTTATAACTTTATTTTTCTCTAAAAAAACTTCACTAAATTTCTTTAGGTTGTTGTTCTTCTTGAGCTTCTCTAGCTTTTCTGATTTTGTACTCATTTTCAATTACTGCAAATTTATCTGCACCTATTCTAAATTTTATATCATTAATTCTCATTTCAATTTTTGAAATGTTATCTTTTGAAAAATCATTTTTTACCAAATCCAAGGCTGTAAAATATTCATCTAATGCCAAAGCATCTTGTTTTTGTCCATAGTAAAAATCACCAAGAGCCAATAATGATGATGCCATATAGAAGATGTCATTTAATTTTTCAGCACATTGTTTTGCTTTTTTGAAGTAGAAAATTGCTTTATCTGGTAATTTTCTTTGCATAATTTGAGCTAATTTTGTTGCAGAGAAATATATACCATCATAGTTTTCATTAGCCTCATCAATTTGGTATGCTTGTAAGAAATTCTTAACCGCTATTGCGTTATCTCTCTTTTCCAAATATAACGTTGCTATATTTGAATAAGCAGAAGATAAGAATTTATTAACCTTTGGATCACGGTTAATGTTTATACATTTTTCATAATATTCAATCGCAGTTGTTATGTCATTTCTGTCGTCAGAACATAATGCATATTTAAAATACAATTCTGATAGAGTTTCAACATCCATTGTCGCATTTGATAATTCAAGAGCTTTTTTATAGTAATCAAAAGCCAAATTACCATTCGACAAACTATCTTCAATATTTGCTAAAGCAATATATGCCTTTGTTGTTAAGATATGAGGATTATCTTTTGTCGCAATAATTTCTAACAACGTATTTTTTGCTAAATCAAATTTGTAGGTTTCATAATAAACATTTGCAATATTTAATTTGATATAGTTTTCTTTTACTACTTCACCGATTTGATTATAAAATTCTTTCGCTAAACTGTAATATTTTAATGAATTATCAATTTCATTTAGCTTATGATAAGCATAAGCCATTTTTGTATAAATGACAGGCAATTCATTGATATAGTTTTCATCTTTATTGAAAGTTAAAGCTTTCTTATACCAGTCACATGCTAATTTAAAATTGTAATTTGAAGCTTCGTCATGTGCCATTTGCAAACAATAAGCTAAAGTTTCTTTAAACTCTTGTTCTTGAACCTCTTGACTTAAAGGTACATCACCGTCTTCTCTTTTAATATCAAAGTTTATTGAAGACTGCATTCTTTCTGAAACATTTTTACCTGTAGAAGTGTTACCTAACATTTTTAATTCGTCTTCTGTTAATTTGAACGGCAAATCATTCAAATTAATATCAACATTAGAAACATTAGGGCTAACTGTTGAAACATAATCAGGCTTTCTGTCTTGTTGTCTTGGATAAACTTGTTGATTATTTTGAGGATTTTCTTTAATATCAATTTGCTGTTGTTGTTGAACATCCTTACCTTGTTTTATACGGCTCAAATCAAATTCCAAACCTTTTGCCATAGCCTTATATGCGTTAGTATTAATTTCACCAACTTTTTTAGGCAAGAATAAAGTATGATATTCTATCTCATTTCTGATTGTTTGACGAGAAAGTAAAATACCTCTTTCTAAAGGTTTTAAAGGTAGTTGACTTTCGTAAAAATCGATAATAAACTTGTGCAATTTTTGAGATACATTTTCTGGAATAGAAATATCCATTTGTTCTCTAAAATAATCGTGTACAAAAATCAAACCATTACTTTGAACTAACAATAAGTTCTTTGTTAGAAAATCAATATTTTCTTCGTTGTAGTAATGCATTTGTTTAAGAATTTGGCTTGTAACACCATGACGCATTATGCATAACAACCAGAAGAACTGCACAGATATTGCAGGAATAATATCTATGATTTCTTTTTCTAAAAATTTGTTATAACTTAGAAAGCTTAATTTAAAACTTTCCATAAAATCTTTTACTTCATAATTTTTGTATTTCAAAATGCTTGTTGTTAATGAAGTGTAGAAATAATATCCTCTTGTATGTTTGTACAAATCATCTAATTGAGAGGATGAGAAAGAAACTTTCTTTTGCTTTAAATATTTTTCAAACAAAGTTTTATCTAATGCAGAAAGAGTCATTCTTTCATATTTTGAATCATCATCAAAAGATTTTCTATCAAGAGTTCTTGAAACAATAACAATTTTTACTTTTTCAAAACCAATAACGTGGTTTATAAAATCGACAATTTCTTGTAAATTTTCTTTTTGAATAGAATCATAAGAATTTAAAACAATAACAAATGGTTTTTCGATAGAAGTAAAATATGCATTAATCTTTGCAGTAAAGTTTTCTGTTTTTACTTTTAAACCTGAAATAATGCCTTGAGTTTGTAATTTTTTAAATTCATTAAAGAAACATAATAAAATATCATCAAGAATAGTTGTTTCAAAACAATTGTACCAAAGAACGATAGCTTCTTTTGATAAGAAGTTAAGAGAATAATTTACAACTTGTTTTTTACCAGTACCCATAAAACCATTCACAAAAAGTATAGGCTTTTCGCTACCATAAAAGTCGTAAATATTTTCTAAATTTTCCTTGTTATTCTCAAGTACAAAGGGATCTATTACTTCAGAATTTTGTTTTAATAAATCTTTTTTCTCAAGAAAAAAGTTTAAAAATTGATATTTCATAAGGATATATTAAACGATTTTAACTTTTTTTGCAAATTGTACCCTAAATAATTGCAAATTTTATATTTTGATAATACAATATATATTAATAACAAGGGGAAGACTATGGAATTTTTTAGAAGACACCAAAAAATCATTATTGGGATTATTGCCGTAACATTTGTTAGCTGGACAGTAGGTCTTTTACTACTCCCTTTAATACTAAAATAAGGAAATCGTGAAGAAGCTTAATTTATATAATATATTTAAGAATATTTTTGTGTTCGTTGTAGTATTTTCGCTAACAGCGTCGATTGCTGTTGCAAAACCTAAAGTAAAATCTAAAGAAGAAGCAAGACGCAAAATCAATAGATTAAAAATTCTAGAAAGAGCGGAATCTAATAAACTTTACAAGAACCAACAAAAACTTGAAACGACAAAAGCTGATTTGAATTATTCACAACAAAGATATTCATCAACAAAAGATCAATTAGCTACCCTAGAAAACCAACTATCATCAGCTTTGAGCGAATATAATTCGTTAGATTATCAATTAAAAAACAGAATTAGACAAATCTACAAAACACAAAGAAAAGGTGTTGTGGTTCTATTGCTAGAATCAAACAACTTTAATGATTTCTTAGATAGAATTTATTATTCAAACATTATTTTGAAACACGATTATCAAAACATGGTTCAAGCAAGAGCCAAGGCTAAAGAAATCGCATATTTAAAATACAATATTGAAGAAAAAAGAAAGATTTTGGCAAGCTCTATTCGTCAAATCAATCAACAACAAGAATCTATTCAACGCTCAATTTCAAGAAATGAAAACATGATTAATAAATTGAGAACAGATAGAGTTGCTTACGAAAGAGCAGAAAAAGAATTAGCAAAACAATCTGAAAGTATTGGTACAATGATTAGCCGTAGCACAGCAAAAGACAGAAATCAACCTGTTAAAGTTGTATCAGGATTTATCAAACCAATTTCAGGTAGAATTACCTCTCCATTTGGATACAGAACTCACCCAATATTTAATAGTAGAACTTTCCACTCTGGTGTAGATATTGGTGGACCTTACAGAGGAAGTATTCATGCATCTAACTCTGGTAAAGTTATTTACACAGGTTGGTATGGCGGATATGGTAAAGTTGTAATCATTGACCACGGTAACATCAACGGTTCACCTACAACAACTTTGTATGCTCACATGGATCAAATCAAAGTTGCTAATGGAGCTTATGTTACTAAAGGACAAGTTATCGGGCTTGAAGGTACTACAGGTTATTCTACTGGACCTCACGTTCACTTTGAGGTTCGTGTAAATGGTAAACCTAGAAACCCACTTAATTACATTTAAGGAATATAAATAGAAATGAAAAAGATAGTAATATTATTAGCTTTAATATTTTTGAATACGCAAGTTGCATCCGCAATACAGGATACAACATATTCTCAAGACGAATTTATGGGTGGAACACCATCTTTTGAGTCAATGAATAAACAACTAAGACAACAGTACTTTATTCCAGCAAAAACAGAAGAAGAACTTGAAAAAGAAAAAAAACTTAAGGAAGAAGAACTTGAAAAAACAATTTCAATAACAGAAGAATTTGATAAAGGTTTCTACCATTCAAAAGGTTATTCTATCAAACCTATTCAGTTACTTAGATTAAAAGTTAAAAAAGCCTCTATAGAAAGAAAAATTAGAAAAGAAGCTAAAAAACAGGCTCAAAAACAAGAAACTAAGGCATCAACAGAAGAAACTGAAGTAAATGAAGTAGAGCAAGAAGAACTACAACAACCAAGCAAACTTCTTCTCGAATGTAAAGAAATGGAATATTTGACTGACAGAAAAGAACTTCACGCAACTGGCGGTGCAAAGTTAATATTCCCAGCACAAAACATTTCTGCTACAGCCGATGAAATGGTTTATGACCAAATAAAAAACCTTGTAAAAATGAACGGAAACGTAATAATTTACAAGGGTGAAGATGAATTAATTGGCGATTATATGCAAATTGATTTAAACGAAGAAATTGGCATATTAGACAACATGAAATCAGCTGGTTATGAGATTGAAACGGTTGCAGAACGTGGAATACTGATGGGCGACAGAACTATTCAAGAACACGGTCATTTGACAGTTGCTCAAGAATACAAAATCCAACTTCGTTCCGGTGTTGACCAATATTTTGGTGAAAAATGGAGAGAACACGACAGATATACTTACGAAGATTTATTCCATAATAGTAAATTTGTAATTAAATCAAACCACATTATTCTTGAATCAAAAGGTGATATAGATAAAATCACATTAAAGAGAATGGAACTTTATAAAAACGGAAAAAGAATTTTTAAATTTCCATCAATGACAATGTATCAAAACAAAAGTCAAGACTACTTCGACGGAAGTTATCCTGAACTTGGTTCAAAACCTAAATTAGGGGTATATGTTGGACCTGGTTGGGTTATAGAATTACCAAAAAGTTCTTTATTAAAAATCGCACCAATGATTAATTACAATAGCGGATTTGGTCTAGGTGCATACGGTAGATTTAGAAGTGCAACAAATACAACAGAAGCTGCTTACGGTTCAGCCAATGATTTTTGGATGGTAAGCGGTCGTCAAGAATTGGATAAAAACCTATATTTGAACTACGGTGCAAATGCTTATATCTTAAACGGTTGGCTTGGTCAAGGTTGGGCAAGATATATGGCAGACCTTAACTATGAAAAAAGAACAACCATAAATAACTTTATGGGTAAAAAGAGATATTTACACTTTGAACAAATGCTATCAGCAGGTTATATCCAAAATGACGGACAAAAAGAAACTTATAGCACATTTAACAAGAGTTTCTTTGATAAAGACCATAATCAAATTGACAACAGTAATGTTGGAACAATGCGTTTTAGATATATGTTAAACGCACATCAAATTATGCATCACTACGAAAACCCAGCAAAATTATTCTTTGCAGATTTATTCTTGTATGCACAAGGTTCAGCTGCAGTATACGGAACAGGTGATACTCAATTTATTGGTAGACTTGGACCTATGTTAAGAACACAAATGAAGTATTGGACACAAGATATTGGTTTTTATGCATCTGCATATAGCGATGATTCACCACTTACATATTTCGATGCATACAGATATGGTAAGTTCAATGTTTATTTAAGAGAAGCTATTAAATTACATAAATTATTAAAAATATCATGGTATGGTTCTGCAAACTTGTCAGACGACTCACTTGATAAAAGAATTTTACAAGAAAGTAAGTTTGTATTTAACATCGGACCTGACGATATGAACTTGGCACTTGGTTGGGATGCTATCAGAAACGGTTCTTACATTGGTGTAAATATAGATATGGATGCAAAAAGTACAGAAGTTTATTATGATAAATTAGAAATAAAAAATCCTGATAAACTTGGCAAAAATGATAAACATGGACTTGCAGCATTAGAAAAAGAAGATGAAGCAATGAAGTATAGCGTATACAAACAAGCAAAAGAATTAGGTTCTGTTGAAAAAGAATATTTGGATAAATGTCAAGTAATAAACCTTGAAGATTCTTCACTAAGAATGCAGGGCGAAAAGGATTACCCTGAATTCAGAAAATATCCAACTCAAAATTCAACTGAAGACCTATAATTAAGACTTTAAAACCTTAATTGTGGGAGAAATTATATAAACCTTTATGACCTTCTTTTTTGAGTTAGAAATAGGGTTTGAAGAATATTTTTTAACCATAATTACAGTATAAAAAAATTAGAAAGAAAAAACATTATAAAAAACTGTAAAAACTAAGGATAGTCAAAGAGAGCAGTATGAATTTAAATCAAAAAACAACATTAATAATAACATTAATAGTATCTATAATTGGATTGATAGCGGTAACAAGTATCAATTCAAAATTATCCTTGAAAAAGAGTATGAATATTTATAGTGCTGGACTTGAAGATTATAAAGAAAGTCATTATACAAAAGCTAATAAGAAATTTGCAAAAGTATCAAATTTTTCTTCACTAAAACCAGCAGCTTTATATAGACAAGCTAGATGTTTAGAACTTTCTGGACACAAACAAAGAGCAATTCTTAAATATACAGAATTAACAACAAGATACCCTAATTTTGCCTTAGCAACAAAAGCAAAATACAATTCTGCAAAACTTGCTTACGAATTAGGCAAATACAATAAAGCAAAAAGAAAATTTAAAGAGGTTTCAAACAAACACTCTGATACAGAATACGCAGTTGCTAGTGAATATTATCTTGGAATGATTGAATTTAAAAATTCCAAAACTATGAAAAATCATACAAGAAAAATTTTTGCAGAAGAAAAAGCTCTAAGTCATTTTAGACAATATCTAGACAATGCATCTGGTGGACGTTATGCACAAAATTGTATTAATAGAATAGAAGAAATTCAAAATAAAAAAATCTCAAGAGAAGATGCTTATCTAATTGGAAAAGCTTATAATGCTTTGTACGACAATAAAAGAGCTTCTCTATATTATGAAAAAACAAATATTCCAAGAACTTGGGTGGATGTTGCTAAGAATGAATTTGAACTACACAACTATTCAAAAGTAAAAGCCTTAACCGAAAGAGGTTTGAGAGAATATTCCTACAATGTTGAACCAAAAGATGTTCATAAAGCTATCGATTTATATTTGGCAACAACAAGTAATAAAAAAGATGCAGTTAAACACTTGGTTTCAATCAATAATAAGGCAAATGGCTATGACTACTTATTGTATTTAGAATGTAGAAATGCACCTCAAAAAGAACAAGTTAACTGCTACAAAAATATTTATACAAAATATCCACAAGGACAATTTGCAGCAGATTCACTATATAACATGTTTTACGATTCTGTAAAAAATGGAAATTATTTGTATGCAAAAAATTTAGGAGAAGAACACTTAAAACTTTATCCTCAAACAAATTCAACTCCAGCTGTGATATTTTGGCTTGCAAAAGTAAATGACAAATTAAAATATTATAATCAAGCACAAAATTATTACAACAAACTTATAAAAGAATATCCTGATGATTACTATGCATATCAAGCTTATTTAAAATCAAAACACATAGAAAATCCTATGTTAAAAACAGATATTACTGAAAAGAAAGTAATGTTCCCATACAGAATGAACTCTAAAAACGATATGATAGTAAAACTTGCTATGCTTGAAGATTATCCACTATTGCAAGATATTTGTGAAAAAGATAAATTCATTCAAAGTTGGATAGAATATCAAAAGGGCGAATATTCAAAATCAGCAGTCCTAGCAAGAGATGCGATGGATGAATTACAAGTAAAACCACCTGTAAAAGATTTACGTTGGAGATTAGTATATCCTATTCATTATTATAAAGAAATAAAAAAATACGCAGGGAATAATAACCCCGTAGTTATATTATCTTTGGTTAGAGAAGAAAGCTATTTTAACCCAACTGCAAGAAGTTCCGTAGGAGCTCAAGGGTTAATGCAATTAATGCCAGATACTGCAAACGATATTGCTAACAGAAACGGTATCGGCTACTTTGACCTTTACAAACCAGAAGATAACTTAAAAATTGGTAATCTATATTATTCATACCTTTTAAATCAACTTAACCAAAAAGATTTCTTTGTAATTCTTGGCTATAACGGTGGATTTAATGCAGTTAATCAATGGAAAGATTATCTAAATTACGAATGCAATAACGACTTTTTAGAACAAGTTCCATATCCTGAAACTCAAAACTACTTGAAAAAAGTTCTAAAAAGTTATTGGAATTATATTAGATTATACTAGGCAACTGGAGTATTTGTAAGAGCTTCAACGTATCTGCCAGCATAAACAGCAGCTACTGCACCGTCAGAAGTTGCAGTAATAACTTGTCTAAGTGGAGTTTTTCTAACATCACCGGCTGCATATACACCGTCTACTGAAGTCTTCATAGTTTCGTCAGTTATGATAAAACCATTTGAATCTTGTTCAACTTGACCATTAACCAAATCTGTATTTGGCATAAAACCAATGTATGGAAAAATTCCGTCTACATATAAAGTTGAAACTTCCTTTGTTTTTACATTTTCTATCGTCAAAGATTTAACTGTATCTTCACCGTTTATTTCATTTACAACTGTGTCATATACAAATTCTAATTTTTCATTTTTGAATGCTAAATTCTGAACAATTTTATCTGCTCTAAATTCATTTCTTCTATGAATAACATAAACTTTTGTCGCAAATTTTGTTAAATACATAGCTTCTTCTAGAGCAGCATTGCCACCACCAACAACAGCAACTGTTTTATCTCTATAGAATGCACCGTCACAAATTGCACAATAGCTAACTCCACGACCTAAAAATTCTTTTTCACCTTTTACGCCAAGTTTTTTAGGCTGTGCTCCTGTTGCTATAATAACAGATTTTGCTTTAAACGTGTGTGTTAAAGTTTCGATTGTTTTTGGATTAGAAACTAAATCAATTTTTTGAATTTCTTCCATAGGGAATTTATTTACACCAAATTTATCAGCATGCTCTTCCATTTTTTCCATTAAGTCATAACCGCCAATAATAGGAAACGCTGGATAATTTTCAAGCTCTAAATAGTTTGACGGTTGACCACCAAACATACTAACATCAACAATAGCAATATTTCCTGTTGCTCTTGCTGCGTATATTCCAGCAGATAATCCAGCTGGTCCACCACCTAAAATGACTGTATCAAACTCTAAAATTTCACTCATCTGATAAACCCTTTACTAAATTAATGACGTAATTCAAAAAAATTTGTTTCCTTTTAGTAAATGCCACATAAAATGTGGCATTTACATAAGAATATTAAAGCTAAATATCAAAACTTTGACTATACGTTAGCCATTTTTTCTTTAAGAACTTTTGCTGATTCTTCATAACCAGTTCTGCCCATTAAAGCGTAAGTATAGTTTTTAGCTTGTTCTACACCAGGTTGGTTGAATGTATTGATATTGTATAATTCACCAGCGATAGCTGTTTGAACTTCTAACATATACAACAATTGAGCTACGTTGTATGCATCAACTTTTGGAATAGAAATTGTTACTGTAGGACGTTTATAATCAGATAAAGCAACTCTTGTAGAATCTGCTTCAGCATTGATTAACTGGTTAATTGATTTACCACCTAAGTAACCGATACCTGTGTAATCAAAGATTTGAGGAATTTTTAATTCGTTATCAAATTCTTCAACTCTAATAAATGAAATAATTTTATCATTTGGACCTTCGTTATAAAGTTGAATTTGAGAGTGTTGGTCAGTAGCACCTAAAGCCTTGATAGGAGTAGGACCTACATGAACTTCTTTACCTTTATTATCAACTTGTTTACCTAAAGATTCAGCCCATAATTGAACGTACCAGTCAGAAACATATTTTAATCTGCTTGAATATGGCATCATAACTGATAATCTTTTGTTTTTCTT
>DBIX01000007.1:13780-29804 GCA_002297005.1 Cyanobacteria bacterium UBA791
GCTAAATCCATATCTTTAATACCGTTCATAATTTCATCAATATCAACACCAACTAATGCAAGAGGTAAAAGACCTACAGCTGAGAATACTGAGAATCTACCACCTACATCATCAGGAACTACAAATGTTTTGTAACCTTCTTGGTCAGCTAATTGTCTTAATACACCAACTTTTTTATCTGTAGTAGCTACGATATTTTTTCTATATTCATCACCAAGTTCTCTTTCCATAATGTCTTTAACAATCATGTATTGTGACATTGTTTCAGCTGTTGAACCTGATTTTGTAATTACGTTAACTAAAGTTCTTTTTAAATCGATTGTGTTTAATAAACCAGTAATTTGGTCTGGATCGATATTATCTAAGAAGAATAATCTTGGATAGTTATCTCTTTGTTCAGGAGTTAATAAATTCCAATAAGGTTTAAGTAAAGCTTCAGAAACAGCAATACCACCTAAAGCAGAACCACCAATACCTAAAACTAAAACGTTATCAAATCTACCTCTAACCATCGCAGCAAATTCTTTAACATACCAAACAGTTTCTTCATTGTAACCTAAATTCATCCATTGTAACCATTGACCTGGTTTATCTTTTCTTTTGTTTAAATCTGTAATAATTTGAGCAATTTTGTCTTTGTGTTTAGAAAATTCTTTTTCTACTTCTAAACCATGTTCTTTGCCGATAACATCTTTATCAACATTACGGTAATTTAATTTAATCATATACTTCTCCATTTAGTCTAGTAAAATCGTAACTAACAAGCGTATAAACTATTTACACACCTTACGTTTATTTTACTATTCTAAAAAAAAAATTACAACATAAAAATTTTAAAGGATTAATCTCTCAAATCCATTTTTTGATAACTTGTAATTTTACCTTTCTCTCTATAAAGTTTTTGAAAGTTTTCTTGTGATTGTTGATAATTTGAAATACAAATTTGTAATGATTTGTTTACAGCAAAAAATAAAATAGGAAAAGCAATTATAACTGTGATACAAACCACAATTAAATGTTTAACGTATCTTTGTCTTTCTAATAATCTTTTGCTTTTAATATCGCTTGAATGTTTATCTTGAATAACATTGTTGATAAGTTCAGTTCTTTCATCAATAGAAAGATTATCTACGTAGTCAACATTGTTTGGAGTGATGTAAACAACATATTTTTTGCAATCGCTTTTGGGGAAATTGTCAAAAATATTAGTTTTATTTTGTTCAGGTTGAATAATATCTGCTTGTGGATGTTCAACAAGAGGTTTTTCTGGTTCTTTGTTAAATTCTTCGCTAGATAAATTCGAAACATCACCAATATCAACGTGTTGTTGAAGTTGTTGAGCCAAAGCTTCAATATTGATATTGTCGTCAAACTCAATATCATCCTCATCATCGTCATCAACGACAGGAGGATTTTTTGCGTTTTCTAAATCTTTATCTAAATTATTTTCGTCCAACTTTGCCTCAAATTTTTTATTTATGCTAAAATAATTATATATTATATTTAAGGATTTATCAACTATGAACATCAATAAAGACAAGTTAATCGGTTATATAAAGGATTTAAAAAACACAAAAGTTTTAATCATCGGTGATCTTGCAATGGACGAAATGGTTTATGGAGATACAGAAAGAATTTCTAGAGAAGCTCCAGTTCTAATCCTTTTGCACACAGAAACTAAAAACCTTTTAGGTGCAGCTTCAAACGCAGCTCACAACGCTTCTGAAATAAACTCAGGAAAAGTTTCTGTTATCGGTGTTTTAGGTGAAGATTACCAAGCTGATAAACTTAAAGAAGCTTTTAAACACGCAAATATCGATACTCAATATTTGGTATATGATGTAACTAGAAAAACTACTACAAAAACACGTATTTCTGGTTCATGTTCACAGTCTGTTACACAACAAATTGTTAGAATTGATAGACAAACATCAAGCCCAATTTCAAAAGAAACAGAAGACAAAGTTATTGCACAAATGGAGAAAGCAATTCCTCTACACGATGCAATAATCCTTTCTGACTACCATATTGGCGTTTTAACTCAAAGAATTATCGATAAAGCAATTGAACTTGCAAATAAAAACAACAAAGTGATTGTTGCAGATATTCAAAAGAACTTTGACAAATACAAAGGCGTAACATCACTTACACCAAACTTACCTGATACTCAAAAATTCTTAGGTTTTAACCTAAATTCAAAAGAAGATTTTGAAAAAGCAGGTACAATATTACAAAACATGATTAAACCAAAATCAATCCTCGTTACATGTGGCGACAGAGGAATGATGGTAATTGAACCAGATTACAAGATTACAGAAATTCCTGTATTCAACAAATCTCACGTATTTGATGTAACAGGTGCTGGAGATACTGTAACAGCTATTTACACAATGGCTCTAAGTATCGGTGCTGAACCAGTTTACGCAGCTGTAATAGGAAACATTGCAGCTAGTATAGTAATCAAACAATTTGGTTGTGCAACAACTACTATTGACGAGCTTTTGGAAATGGTAGAAAAGAAAGAAAAAGAACTCTGCATTAAGTAAAAATTAAAAAGGAGCGAAATATGATAGCAAAATTGAAAGAGATAAAAACTGTAGATTGGATTATTTTAGGTGGAGTATTAATAGCTCTTATTGTTGGCTTTTTAACTTTCACTCAAGTAAGACAAACTGCTGGTAAACAAATTGAAGCAACTTCTAAAATTGGTTTTCAAATCTTTTTAAGAGGTGTTACAATTACAAGCCAAGATTTACCAATGAAAAAAGGTGAAAAAACATTTTTAACTATTAGAAACGTACCATATAGTGACTTAGATATTATTGATGTTGTAGCTGATACAAAAAAAGTTGTTCTTCCTAATGCAAGAGGTAAAGAACAATTCACAGTTCTACCTGATGTATCACAAGCTGCTTCATTTGACGTATTAGTTACAGTAGCTGATACTGCAAAAATCACTAAAGACGGTGCTGTTGTTGGTGGTAACAAAATCAAAATCGGTATTCCTGTTACTATTGAGGGTCAAAATTACAGATTTAATGGTGTAATTTCTGATGTTCAAATTTTGAACGAAGATTCTCAAAACCAAACAAAGGATAACGTTAAGAAAACACCTGACAGTATGACATAAATTTTAAGGTAAAAAGAGGCAAACAAGCAGTAAATGTTTAACAAAATATTTTCTATCACACAAGAAAAATGTGAATATCTATGCGAAAATAGCTTTATTTTAAAGCATTTGGATAATATTATCTTATTTTTTATCCTGCTTTCGCTAATTTCTACATTGTTTTGTTCAACAGATACAATAGGCTTTTTAGCTCTTGTTGTAATCTTCCTAACTGTTATAAAAATCTTTGTTAAAAAAGGAAAAGAGCTTGAAACAACACCACTTGATGTAGCTTTGCTTGTATACTTTTTATTTGTATTCATAAGTTTAGCCGGTTCAACTCTATTCCACTTAAGTTTAAAAGGATTTTTGAAAACAATAACATATTTAGGATTTTACTTGTCACTTGTTCAATACCTAAAAGACAATACAAATAAATTAAATACAATACTTTTAACAGTTGGTTCAATGTTGAGTTTTGAATCAATTTACGCAGTATTTCAAAACTCAATTCCAACTGATACAAACCTAACTTGGCAAGATACAAGCTACTTAATGCCAGAAGAAGTTATGACAAGGGTTTATGGAACATTACAACCATATAATCCAAATCTTCTTGCTGGATATTTAATCGTTTGTATTCCTGTAATTTACGCTATTTGCGTGTACTTCTTTACCCAAAAGAATTTTAAATTGGGAATTACAACGCTTATTTTATCAGCTATTTCAAGCTGGGCAGTAATTTGCACAGGTTGTAGAGGTTCTTATCTTGCATTAATGGCTATTTTAGTGGGTGTAGCAGTTATTTCTGCTAAATTTTTATGGCAAAATTATAAAAAGATTTATATGTCTGTAACGGGTGCTCTTTGTGCTTTATCAGCCTTAGCAATCATTGCTATCAAATCTGTTCGTTTAAGATTTTTATCAATCTTTATTATGCGTCAAGATAGCTCAAATTCTTTCAGATTTAACGTGTACCAATCATCATTAAAAATGTTTAGTGACAACTGGTTGTTAGGTATTGGTTGCGGAAACCAAAACTTTAGAGAAATCTATGGTTTGTATATGAAAACAGGTTTTGATGCACTAAGTTGTTACAATATTTACCTTGAAACAGCAGTAGAAAGTGGCATTTTTGCTCTTATAGCTTTCTTAGCGTTCTTATTTATTATGTTAGTTAAAGGTGCAAAACTAATTCGCAACTCTGAAAACATATATGACGTAATACTTGTATCAATGGCAGTTTTAAGCATTCTTGGCGTAATGGTTCACGGACTTGTTGATACAGTATTCTTTAGACCACAAGTACAACTTGTCTTCTGGTTAATGTGTGCTATCTTAAGAGTTAAACTTTACGAAAAGAACTAGCAAATATACATACAATCGCCATAAGAATAGAAACGATATTTTTCTTCTATAGCAGATTTGTATGCTTCAAAAACAAAATCTTTTCCAGCTAAAGCACTTATTAACATTAATAAAGTTGATTTAGGTAAGTGGAAATTTGTAATCAAATTATCAACAACTTTAAATTCATAAGGTGGATAAATAAATAATCTAGAGGCTGATTTGCAAGCCTTGATTTCACCAAATTGTTGATAAGCAGTTTCAAGAGTACGAACAGAAGTTGTACCAACTGCAACGAGTTTTTTACCTTTTGCTTTTGCATTATTAATCATGTCAGCAGTTTCTTGTGAAATTTCAAATTCTTCTGAATCCATTTTGTGGTCAAGAATATTTTCACACTTAACAGGTCTAAAAGTACCTAAACCAACTGTTAGATTAACATAAGCAATCTCAACACCTTTGTTTTTAAGTTTTTCTAGAATTTCTTTAGTAAAATGAAGACCAGCAGTAGGAGCTGCAACAGAACCCTCATTTTTTGCATAAACTGTTTGATAACGGTCATAATCTAGTTTTTTACGTTCGTCATCTGTCATTTTACGTTCAATATAAGGTGGAAGTGGAATATTTCCAACCTTATCCAAGATTTCATAAAGTATTCCGTCATAAATTAATTCAACTAGCCATTTGCCATCGCCAAGATTTTCAAGAGCTTTAACAGAAAGACAGTCAGCTATTTTGATAACCATATCTTCTTTAATTCTCTTTGATGGTTTTACAAGTGCTTCCCAAATTTTTTCTTCTTTTTGTTTAAGTAAAAAGATTTCTATAAAAGCACCTGTATCTTTATGACCATAAAGACGAGCAGGAATAACTTTTGTATTATTCAAAACCAAAATACAATTATCGTCTAAGTAATCAACAATGTCGTAAAAATGTTTATGATAGAATTTGTGTTCTTCTCTATTTAGCACCATCATTCGTGAGTTTTCACGTTTTTCACTTGGTGTTTGAGCAATTAATTCTTCTGGTAAATCATAATCAAATTCTGAAACTAACATTTTTAATTATTACTCTTTCGGTTCAATTTTTTTAGCTTTAGCTACAACATCATCGTCAATTCTTTGTTTTTTTTCTTCTTCTTCCTTATCCATTTGTTTGTTAATAACAACTGTTTGAACAACTTGGAACACGTTAGAAACAACTAAGTATAACAATACCCCAGCTGGAATTGGAATAAAGATAAATGTTGCAGTCAACATGATTGGCATGAACGTATTCATAGATTTTTGCATTGCTTGTTGAGCTGGATCAATTTTTTGATTTTTGTTTGTTGCCATCATAACTTTTTGGCTGAATACCATAGTTAAACCAAACAATACAATTAACAATAATACGTCATAGTGCAAACTATTTTTAACAGGAATAGATGGCATTGAATTAATCAAGATACCGTCTTTTCTTTCAAAAGTTGCATCTTCTGATTCTTTAGTTTGCATATTTGTAACTTTAACTTCTGCTTTTTGAATTTTATCAAGTTGAGAGAATTTTAAATCCAAACTATCTAAACTAATTTTGAAATCAATATTTTCCCCAGGGACTAAATCACCTTGGATACTTAAAGCTTTATTAGGTTTTTCAATCTTAACAGCGTCCATTTCAGTACCGTCATTGAAATATACCTTAGCAGTTTTATTCAACATGAAAGTATCATATTTAGCAGCACCCATAGTACCGTCGTTTGAGATACCTGCACTTGTTTTTAATGTTGAATCAAGTCTGTTGATAAACAAGAAAGATGTATCACCAGCCATTGAAATAAATTGTGGGCTCATTAATGAAGTATATAACAAAATGAAAATAGGCATTTGGATAAGTAATGGAAAACATCCAGCCATTGGGTTGAATTTGTGTTCCTTATAGAAATCCATCATTTTCTTTTGCATTAATTGTGGGTCATTTTTGTATCTATCTTGAATAGCTTTCATTTTTGGTTGAAGAGTTTGCATAATTCTCATAGAACGTTGTTGTGACACACCCAAAGGCCACATCAAAACTCTTATTACAACTGTTAACAAGATAATACCTACACCAAAACCACCAACTACTGATAGTGATTTTAACAATTTTATCATTAATGTTACGAAATCCATTATTATTTCCTCAAATCTTTTTTATTTCCCTAATCTAACTTTGTCTAGAATACCTTAAACACAATACCCAGTCAAGAAATTTAGTTGTCATTGTTTTCTAATGCACTTTTTAGAGCTTTTTCTAAAACAACAATTTTTTGTTCTAAAACTTCAACTTTTGATGAGTTTTCTGTATCTGAAATATCTATTTTTTCAACTTGTCTTTTATAGCTTTTCAATTTGTCATTTAACATCATAACAAAAGATTGCATATACAAAATACCTGCAACAAGACCAATAACGCCTGATACAGCTATCCATTTATTTTGTAATCTATAAGAAAGATATGCAATTACTGCAACTAATAATATAGTCATTATTTTAAATAAAATTTTCAATTTCTACTCCTCAAGTATCTAAGTACTTTCTCTAACTTTTCGTCTTTATCAATTTGTATATTTATTATCTCATCAGAAAAAGGCTTTGTAAAGGTCAAGCTATAAGCCATTAAAACTTGTTCTTGCGTATGTATTTTTGAAGTTCCAGCACCATACAAGGTATCGTTCAAAACAGGATGTCCGATTGATGTCATGTGAACTCTGATTTGATGAGTACGACCAGTTTTTAGCTCTAATTCTACAAAGGTGTTTTCTTTAAATCTTTCTAAAACCTTATAATAAGTCAAACTTTCTCTTCCGCCCTCAACAATATCCATTCTTTGAGGATTTTTAAGACATCTTCCTATAGGTTTATTGATTACGCCATTATCCTCATCAATAACACCTTTTACTACTGCATAATATTTTCTAATAGCTGTTTTTTCTTTAATTTGTTTTTGCAAAAATTCATGAGTTTTATTATTCTTCGCAACCATCAAAAGCCCTGAAGTGTTTCTATCCAAACGATGCACAATACCTCGTCTAAACTCACCACCAATATCAGATAGAGTTTCTGGACAATAATTCAAAAGAGCATTTACTAAAGTGCCAAAGTTTTCTTTTCCAGCTGGATGAGTCAACATGCCAGAGGGCTTGTTCACAACAAGCATATTTTCATCCTCATAAACTATATCAAGCTTTATATCTTCAGCCTCTAGCGGTTTAACCTCAAAAACTGACTTATCAAAAGAAACTTTATCCTTTTCTTTTAATGAATAAGAGGGCTTTTTAGGTTTTTCATTCACCAAAACAAGACCTTTTTTTATAGCGTCTTGAACTGTTTCTCTTGATATATCTGCAAACATTTCTGATACAAATTTATCAAGTCGTTTATGTTCTTCGTTTTCTTCTATTAGATATTCCATTTTATATATTCTTCAAAATATTTTTGTGCAATAACAAAATTATTATAGCAATAACACTAATATTTATAGCCATATCAGAGAAGTTGAAAATTGGAAATTCAACAAATGTTAATTGAATAAAATCTCTAACATAACCTAAAAATATACGCTCATACAAATTACAGAAAATACCTGACATCAATAATGATGACCAAAATACGGCTTTCATAGATAATGTCGTCAAGTTATTAACCGTATAAACTAAAACTACAAGTAACGCTATTACAGAAAGAATTGTAACGGCATAAGGATATTCCTCTAACAAGCTAAAAGCTGCACCAGTATTTTGAACATATCTAAGTGCAAAGACCGGATTTGAAACAACAAGTCCTAAATCCATTTCGTCTAAAAGCGTATCTGTTAAATACATATTTGATGCGATAAAGAAAACTAAAGTTATAATCAGATAAGCCATTTTACTGATTATAGGTTGTTCTTGTGCTTTTTTTGATGTTCTAGTTTTTCTTTTCTTTTTCGCCATTATCTTTTACCGTAATAAATTTATTTTCAGGTACAACGTTAACTCTGTTTATAATATAGCCAACACCTGTTAAAAGTGTTTCTACTTGTTTATCCTTTGTAAGCATTGGTTTTGTAATGCAATAAGTAGCAACTACATATTCATTCAAGTTATCTTTATTTGATTTAAATACTCTTTCTAAAATGCCGTCTTGAGGGACTTTTCTATAAACCTCTTCTGCATTTTTATGAGGATAAATAATTTTTTCTTGACCTATTGTGGCAATTACAAAAGAATCTCTAGGAACACCTTGCACATTGAAAGTTACAACATAATCCTTATTTGCTAAAATTCTATTTGGTGCATAAAATTTTATATCCAAATCTTTAGCTTTTTCAAAAGATAAAACAGTTTGTTCGTCTACAACGTAATCAGAAACAAATTTCCAACTACCTCTTGTATGTTCCAAATAATAAACTACATTTGAAACACTTTTTAAATCACCCATAACAGATTTATCATCAATTTTTTCAGTAGTTGTACCAACTAAAATTTCTTCTACTTCTGCAATAGCGTAATTACCGTTAATTTCAATGTTTTTAATATTCATCTGATGTTTAATATCAGAATATTTTTTCCACGTTTTGTTAACTATATCAATGTAAACCTTTTTAGGCATAGCATCCACAGTAATATAATCGTCAGAATGTAAACCTTTTATACCATCAATATTTTGTTCATTTTCGTATTTAACATATTCATTTAAGACAGCCTTAACTTCTTTTATAGCTGATTGATTAGCATTAACAGTTTTTGCGTTAACACTTGGTGTCAAAAATAATATAAAAATAATTGTTAAAATAATCTTTTTCATAAATTCATTATACCTTAAACATCTACATTTGCCATCATATCAATAAGGGTACTAATCGTTGTATCCATACTTACAATATCAGTTGTTCTTTGTTGTAAAAAAGCATTGATTTGAGGCATCATTTGAATAGCAATATCAAGAGTCGGATTAGAACCTTGTTGATACATACCAACATCAATCAAGTCCTTATTTTCTCTGTATAAAGCCAACAACTTACGCATTTTACCAGCAGCAGCCTTATGTTCAGGAGAAGCAATCGCACTCATCAAACGGGAAATACTACCAAGCACGTCAATCGCTGGATAGTGGTTTGCTTCCGCTACTTTTCTTGATAAGAAAATGTGACCGTCCGTAATACCACGCACCGTATCTACGATAGGGTCGTTAATATCATCACCTTCCATAAGTACTGTATAAAACGCTGTAATAGAACCTTTTGGACTGTTACCAGCTCTTTCAAGAACTTTTTGTAACCAAGAAAAGATTGATGGTGGATAACCTTTCATTGTAGGTGGTTCACCTAGTGACAAACCAACCTCACGACCAGCCATCGCACAACGTGTAATTGTATCGGTCATTAAGAAAACTTTTTTACCTTGATCACGGAAATATTCACATACGGCAGTTGCCGCCAATAAACATTTTTGACGGATTAAAGGCGGTTGGTCACCTGTTGCACAAACAAGAACAGATTTTTTCATACCCTCTTCGCCAAGAGCGTCTTCAATAAATTCCTTAACCTCACGACCACGTTCACCGATTAGGGCAACTACGTTTACATCCGCATCAGAATTTCTTGCAATCATACCCAAAAGCGTTGATTTACCAACCCCAGAACCTGCGAACAGACCCATACGTTGTCCGCAACCGAAAGTCAAACAACTGTCTATTGCTCTTACACCAGTCGAGAACATCTCTGTAATAATAGGTCTTTCAAATGGACTTGGTGGTGGACCTTCAATACTTCGCCATTGAGCGTTCGATAAATCTAGAGGATGTCCGTCCATAGGATTTCCCATTGGGTCAATCAATCTGCCTAATAAAAATTCACCAACTGGAATTGTAATAGGTTGACCAGTCGAAGATACCAAACAACCTTGACCAATTCCGTTACCGTCCAAAAGCAAAAGCAATTGAGCAACTTCACCTTTAAAAGCAGCAACTTCAGCTGGTTTTTTCTCACCGGTATTTGTTTCAATGTAGCATAAATCACCAATCTTCAACCCTGGTAATTTAACTTCTACCGTTAAACCCAATAATTTTGATACAGTACCTTTATATTTATACAAAGAAGTATTTTCAATAACTTGCTTTGCTCTTCTTTTTATACTATCTATTCTCTCTTGGTCAATTTCGTCAAACATAATTGGTATTATATCACTTTTTTTAGATTTTAGTAATTTCTGAATTGATATTCAAATCAATGTATTTGAATATATTGCTTACAATTCCTGCAGGGAAGTAATAGTTATTATTTGCAGGAGTGATTTTTATTATAGCATTTTTCTTATCAACAGTTGCAACACTTAATAAAAATTGTTTTTTAACAACTGAAAATAAAACATATCCGCTTTTTGACTGTACTTCATCAATAGTAAATTTGTTTGCACTAATTGATGCAACTGCTAAATAGAATAATTTTTCTGTATCAGTCGGAAAGATTTTCGTACAATTTTGAAAAGAAATCATTTGCGGAGTTGTTTGAGAAACTTGTTGAGTAGCTACAGGAGTAGGACTCACACTTGTAGTTGTATAATTCAAATTCTGCGTTGTCTTTGGTGCAGAAATATTCAACGTTGCGTTCTTAACAACAGGAGCATTTGTTGTCTGATTCATTTTTGGAACATAATTTATGGATGGAGTTACTGTCTGAACAGGTTTTGATGGCGGTTCAACAATGTGAGGTTTGATTACTGGAGCAGAACTAAAAATAGGTTCAGCCTTAATCACCTCTGCTGAGTATCCAACAGAAGTCATTAAACAAAATATTAATAGTATACCTAATATTCTTACTGTTCTTGCCATGTTCTACCTAAGTTTACATCAACTTTCAAAGGAATTGCAAGAGGCTGATTTAATTCCATAGCCTTAACTACAATTTCTTTTACTTCATCTTGTTCTTCTTTTTGAACCTCGATTACAAGTTCGTCATGTACTTGCATAACCATTTTAGATTTTAAATTATGATTATTCAATTGTCTATATGTTTCAATCATTGCAAGCTTAATCAAATCTGCTGCAGTACCTTGTAGAGGTTGGTTTATGGCAGCACGTTTCCCAAACTCTCTTATCATGTGATTTGGACTTGATAATTCGTTTTGAACATATCTTTTTCTGCCAAAAATTGTTTCTACATAACCATGAGAAAGAGCGAAAGCAACTGTATTTTCCATATAGTTATGAACTCTTGGATATGTCATAAAATATCTATCAATAAAGTCTTGAGCCTCGTTTGCAGAGATACCTAAAGCCTTTGCAAGCCCGTATTTTGTTTGACCATAAATAATACCAAAATTTACGGCCTTGGATTTATATCGCATTTCTTTAGTAACTTCTTCAACAGGAACACCAAAGACTTTTGAAGCCGTAATTGTATGAACATCATGATTTGTTCTGAACGCTTCAATTAGATTTTCGTCCTTTGAAACATGTGCTAATAATCTCAATTCAATTTGAGAATAATCAGCTGATAAAATCAAATTGTTTTCTTTATCTTTTGGAATAATACAAGCTCTTAGCTTGTTACCCTCTTTTGTTCTTGTCGGAATGTTTTGTAAATTTGGATTTGAAGAAGATAATCTACCAGTTGTTGTAACTGTTTGATTATAAGTCGTATGAACTCTTTCATCCTTATCAATCAATTCTGGTAATGCATCGGTGTAAGTATTTTTTAATTTTGCATACTTTCTAACTTCAAGAATATATTTGCAAATTTCATGTTCCTCTGCAAGTTCTTCTAAAACCTCAGCTCCAGTTGATTTTTTTTGTTTTTTACCTTTGCCTTTTAGTTCAAGCTTATCAAACAAAATTTCGCTAACTTGCTTTGGAGAATTGATATTGAAAGTTTCACCAGCAATTTGATAAATCTTTTCTTCGTAATCTTTAATTTCTGTTTCCATTTCTTTTGAAAGCTCTTGAAGATAATTTCTATCCAAAGATACTCCAGTAAATTCCATATCTGCAAGAACATAAAGAAGAGGAATTTCAAAATCGCTCAACAATTTCAATTCTTTTTCGTCTAAATTTTCTTTCCAATATTTTGAAAGTTCTTTAGCCACAAAAGCTCTATCAGACGAATATCTAAAAAGTTCATCTTCCATAGCTCTTTTGTAGTCATAGACATCTTTTTTTACCTTTACACTATCAGGCATATTTTCCATAATGTAGCCCAAAAAGTTTAAGGCTTGAACATCTAACTCATGCTTATTTGCTGGATTTTTAATATAACTTGCAAGAGTTACATCGCACTCAATACCTTTTAAATCAATGCCAGCATTTTTTAGAACATTAATATTATCCTTGCCGTCAAAAGTTATTTTTTTTATATTTTCGTCTTCAAAAATTTCTTTTAAATCAGCCAAAACTTTTTCTGAATAAGAAACATAGTAAACCTTATCTTTTAGAGCAAAAGTCAAAGCAATAATTTCATTATTTATAGCATTTTTAAAGTTTGAAACAATATCAACAGCAAAAGCTTTTTCTTCTTTTATTTTTGAAACAAGAGAAGATATGTCTTCTTTTAAAATTTCTTTTTCATAAGATAAAGATTTATCATTCACAATATCTTTTGCAACATCAGCAAACAAACCTAATTGCATTGAACCATCAGCATTTTGAGTTGATTGAGGAGTTTCAAACAACGATTGTTGAGCCGGTTGTGGTTTTTGTTGAACAGTTTCAACCTTTTCACCTTTATTAAAAGCTCTCATAATTTTATCAATACTTTTGATAAAAGAATTTAGTTGATATTTTCTCAAAAAGTCCAAAGCCTCTTGCATTTGAGGAAGTTCAATTCTTGCACTTTCGAAATCAAAATCTATATCAACATCTCTAATAATTGTTGCAAGTTTTTGGCTCAATAAAGCCATATCTTTGCCATCACAAAGTTTTGTTTTAACAGATGGTGGAGTAAGATTTTCACAATCAGCTAAAATATTTTCTAAAGTTTGATATTGTGCCAAAAGTTTTTGAGCAGTTTTTTCGCCAATACCTTTAACCCCAGGGATATTATCTGAAACATCACCTCTTAAAGCTTTATAATCAATAACTTGGTTTGGATAAACCCCCCATTTTTCAAAAACTTTGTCCCAATCATATTGGATTAGTTTTCCACCATAAGGAATTAAAACTTGTGTTAAACCCTCTTTGTCAATTAATTGGAAAGAGTCTTGATCACCTGTAAGAATATATGTTTTATCGCCTTTTTCAGATGCCATTTTTGAAATTGTACCAATCAAATCGTCTGCTTCAAAACCCTCTTTTGTATAAATAGGAATATTAAAAGCTTTTAAGCCCTCACAGATATAGCCTAATTGTTGATGCAAAGAATCAGGCATAGCCTCTCTTTGACCCTTATAATCCTCGTACATATCTGTTCTAAATGTATGACGGCTAACGTCAAAAGTCACAACAAGAGAATCTGGGTTAATATTTTTGTTCTCTAATAAATCAAAAATAGCCTTGAAAAAGCCATATACAGCCCAAGTTTGGACATTGTCAGAAGTCTGCATATTAGTACGTTCCAGAGCATAATATTGTCTGAAAGCTAAAGCGTGTCCGTCAATTAAAATCAATGTCTTTCCCATACGGTTATTTTCGCATAAATTTTGGTAAAAGACAAATGATTAAGTTAAAAAGTCATTCCTAAAAAACATGTCATTCTGAAAGCGTAAAAATTTGTAAGTGGAACGAACTTAAATTTTGAGCTGTTCAGAATCTTACCAATGAGAAATGGCAAAATTTAACACTGGTAAGATCCTGAATCAAGTTCAGGATGACATGAAAGGTATGGCAAGACTTGTTTGTCGCAATATTTATCCCTTTGGATTGCTACGTCACTATGCTCCTCGCAATAACATAACAGAGGGGCGAAGACTACGGCTTCGCCCCTCTGTTAAATCTCATTTTGTTGGGGTTGAAACCCCAACCTACAAACTAAATAAGTCTTTCATCCATTGCTCTTAAGAATTGACGTCTTGTGAAATCTACACCAGCATTATCGCCAACTTTTTTTGCATTTGTAAATGTTTCAGACATGTTCTTTCTATCCATTGCATCTAATATGCCATCTAAATCATCAGATTTTACACCGTCTGCAACTTTTGCGAAAAAGTTATTTGTATTTTTTGCCACTTCTTCTCTTTTATCAGATTTTTTTATTGTCTTTGTAGTTGTAGTTGAAGTTGTTGAAGCTGTTGAATTTGTTGTACCAAATGAGAAACCTTTTGTAGCTTCTTCTCTCAATTTATCAGCTACTTTTGTTGTATTATTTTCATCAGTTGTGCCGTATGTATAATCATCTAAGATATTTTTTGATGATAAATCTTCCAAAGATACAGTATCACCTTTTGTCGCATTACCCATTTCTGAAAGAGTTTTACCAATAATTTTTGGTCCTTGAGCTTCAGGTTCTTCTTTTGCTGGTTCTTCAAGACCAACTGTTTCTAAGTTCAATTTTGGTTCTTCTATTGTTTCTGGAGTATTAACAGAAGTTTCTGTAGATTCTGATTTTGATTCTACTTCAAAATCTCTTTGAGTTTTACTAACTTCATTTCCGTTAATGTCATATTGAACTAAAGTTTCACTTGCAAATGAGCCTTTCTCATTATCATAATAGCCTCTTGATTTTTCACTTTTAACATTTCCATTATCATAGTAAGTATATTCATTTGAATTACAATTACTTCCGTCATCAACATATCTACGTTCAATTGTACGTGAAATTAAATTTCCAGTTTCATCGTATTGACACTCCTCAGTACTATCAATACTTCTTCCAAGCATCAAACCAGCATCTGAATCATAGGATGTGGTTTTTGTTTTTACCCCATTTTTATATTCAGTTTCATAAGAAATTTGAACACTTCCATCTGCTTTATAAAAAGTTTGTTTTTCTGATAACAAATTTCCATCTGCATCTTTTGTTGTTTCAGTTATCATGTCACATGAGCCATCATAAGGATGTAAATATTTTTCTGATTTTGTTTCTGTAACCAATGGAGTCTTTTCTAGTGTATTAGTTTTTGATTCTTCTGTTGGAGCTTCGTTTTCACCAATCATTGTTGTATCTTTTGCAGTATCTTCTACTGTTTTAGGGTCAGTGTCAACTGTAGGTGTTTCTTCTGTAGCTTCTGTACCATCTGTACCATTAATTGCATTGATAAAATCATCATATACAGATTTTAATGCGTCTTGAAATTTTGAAATAATTTTATTTTTATCTTCTTCGCTCATTTGTTTTGCATATTTTTCGAATGATGAAGAATCTACTTTTGTCAAAGTTACTTTGTCAACATTTGTGTTATCACTAAGTAAAGATTTAGCCTTGTCTTCAACTGCATTCTTTAAATTATTATTATTTTCTACCAATGTTTTAAATTCGAATTCGTTTGGTTTTTTACTTACTGCATTGTGAGAAGCTGCCCATAAACCCATGATAAAAATTCCTTATTTATTGTCCCTAACAATTTTGCTATCGGAATATTTATTTCATGACTTTAGGAAAAAATATAATTTCCCTCACCTCATATCATATCATATCATA
>DBIX01000006.1:0-9306 GCA_002297005.1 Cyanobacteria bacterium UBA791
GTTTTTATATAAGAGTAAGGTTTGGTTAAAGGTTTTATATTTTAATGTTTAATACGGTTAGTTCTGTTCAACAAAAGAATTTGAATGCAAATACAAAAGCACAAAATGCTTATGTTACTAGCCCTATTCAAAAAGCCTCTGTAAAAACTCAAACAGTTTCTCCATCTTTAGCACACATGAACTACTTTTTAGGCGGTTTGGCATTCAAAGGTCATTCTTGTGCTACATCTGATTTCAAAGTAGTTAAATTAAACGATGCACCTTGTGGTTGCTGTGGTATGCCAATGTTAACATACCAACAAAACCAACAACTTTGCAAAGAAGTATCTTCTAAAGCTGGTTCTGAATTAGCAGAATGCTTAACTGACAACAGAAAATACTTCAGAGGAAATGAAAGTGCAATCTTAAATTATGTTATCTCTGAAGCAAGAAAAGACGAAATGACTTCAGTTGACTCAATTATCGCAAACACAACAGTTGACACTCACGAAATTTTCAACAACGAAAACAAAAGAGTATTAAACATCGTAAAATCATCATTATTAACAAACCATTGTAAAAACCAAGAAATCAATACTTACGTAGATAACACAATTGCTCAATTAAATAGCGAAGATAACGTAAACTTTAGCAGAAACAAATTTTTATCAGGTTTAAACTCTTTACTAAACGCAAACGGTGACAAAGAATTAAAACACCAAGTTTTAGATAGAGCAATTAAACTTCCTGTATCAGAAAAACAAATCGAAAAATTCTTTGAAAAATATCAAGGTGCGACAGCTGAAAAAATCATGACAAGATTATTAAACCCAGCAACAGCTACTGCAGAACACATTCAACCACATTCATTAAATGGTGCTAACAATACAGCTAACTACTTAGGTGAATGCCAAGAATGTAATAGCAAAAGAGGTAACTATGATTTAAACGATTATTGGATGACAAACTATCCAAATATGCCTGAATCAGCACAAGAAAATGTTGATTTCGTAACAGAAAAAATTATCGACGGCGAAATGGGTGACAAATATGATGATTACCCAGCAGATTTACAAAAAGCTTTAGATAAACAAACTAAAGGCGAAATCAAATTAAACGTATTAAATCCTGAAGAAGTAAAAGCTGCAAGAGAAGCAAAACAAAAAGAAAAATCACAAAAAGCAGCATAATAAACTTCTATTTTAAGAGCAGAACGAAACGAGAAAACTAAACTATCAAATAAAAAACTACAAATACAAACTAAACAACTAAACTACAATTGACCAAGCTAACCCTTGGTCTTTTTTATTGCGTAAGCCGATGTAAAGGCTGAAAACCATGTCATTCTAAAAACGTAAAAATTTGTGAGTGAAACGAACTTAAATTTTGAGCTGTTCAGAATCTTACCAATGGGGAATGGCAAAACATAACGTTGGCAAGATCCTGAAACAAGTTCAGGATGACACAAAAGGTATGACAAGACTCGTTTGTCACAATATTTACCCCTTGGATTGCTTCGCTTTCGCTCGCAATGACGTAAAAACCCTCACCCTAACCCTCTCCCTTAAAAGGGCGAGGGAACATAAAAATCGACTAAAAAAACATGTCATTCTGAAAGCGTAAAAATTTGTGAGTGAAACGAACCTAAATTTTGAGCTATTCAGAATCTTACCAATGATGAATAGCAAAACATAACGCTGGTAAGTTGTAGGTCGGATTTACTAATCCGACAAGTCCTAGCCAAGCAAATGTTCTAGTTGTTCAAGGGTTTCTTCGTAAACGCATTTATCAGTTGTTGACTGTTTTAAGAAAGCATTAATTTTATCAATAAATTTAATAGCCTCGTCACATTCAGGGTTTGAACCTTTAATATATGCCCCAATATTAATCAAGTCTTCGTTTTTACGGTAAACTGCCATCAAGTTTCTAATTTTACCAGCAGCAGCTCTGTGTTCTTTTGTTGTAACGTCACCCATAACACGGCTTATTGATTGCAATACATCCACCGCTGGAAAATGGTTTTTGTGTGCTAATTCACGAGAAAGCATAATGTGACCGTCAAGAATACTTCTTGCTGTATCAGAAACAGGTTCATTAAAATCGTCACCCTCAACAAGTACTGTATAAAGTGCTGTCATCGTACCTTTATCATTAGAGCCAGCTCTCTCCATAAGTTGAGGCATAATCGCAAACATGCTTGGCGGATAACCTTTTGTAGCAGCAGGTTCATTCAAAGACAAACCGACTTGTCGTTGTGCCATGGCAATACGAGTTACAGAGTCAAGCATAAACAATACATCTAAACCCTTATCTCTAAAATATTCAGCAATAGTTGTTGCAACAAAGGCTGCCTTAATTTTTACCAAGTCAGGAGCATCCGAAGTTGAAGCTACAACGACAGAACGTCGCATACCCTCTTCGCCAAGAATATCCTCGATAAACTCTTTAACCTCACGACCACGTTCACCGATTAAGGCAATAACATTAATATCAGCGGTCGTATTTTTAGCCATCATACCCATTGTAGTACTTTTACCAACACCTGAACCAGCAAAAATACCCATACGTTGACCTTTTCCGACAGTAATAAAACCATCAACTGATTTAATACCCAAAGGTAAAGGTTCACAAATTCTATTTCTCTTCAAAGGATTAATAATGTCAGCCTTTGTAGAACGGTAGTTTTGACAACGGATTTCACCCAAATTATCAATAGGATTTCCTAAACCGTCCAAGACTCTTCCCAAAAGTTGTTCTCCAACTTTGATTTTCATCGGAGCACCAGTATTCACAACAGTTGCCCCCGGTTGAATACCTTCCATTTTGCCCAATGGCATTAATTGAAGTTTATCAACTCTTCCGTCGTCAGATTGCTTAAAACCAACAACTTCTGCCCAAATAGGTTCACTCGTATCATGCGGATAGATATAACACAAGTCACCAATACTAGCTTGAGGACCTTCTGATTCAATAATCAAAGAGATAACCTGAGTAACTTTTCCTATTTCTTTTATAGTATTTGTTTCTTCAATAATTTGTGAAAATTTTTCCTTATTGAACATCATTTTCACCTATTATATTGTTATCTTCAATAGGAGTAAGTTTGTCCAACTTTGATTTTATATCAATTTCGCCACTAATATCGTCTGAAATATCAAAATCCTCGTCCAAATGTTCAAATTCGAAAGGTTTTACCTCATTTTCGATTTCTTTTTCAACTTTATCAACTTTTTCTAAAGAATCTTCAATAATCTTTTCATCTTGTTGTGGAATTTCAGGCTGAACTTCTTCTGCTTTTATATTTTCATCATAAATTTGAATATCTTCTTTTAATAATTCATCTGAAGTTTCAACATTCTGAACTTGTTGAGCATCTTCAACTACAGGCTCATGAGAAGTTTCTGCCTGAGCTTGAATTTCATTTTCTATAAATTGTTCTTGAGGAGATTCCACAAGCTTTGGTTCTTCAACTTGCAAATCTACTGATTGAGAGTTATTTATAAACTCGTCAAGATTCTGTGTTTCGTCAACAATAGAAGTTGATTCAACAATATCATCAAGATTTTCATATTCATCAAGATTTATCTCATTAATTTTTTCTGCCTCCGTTTGAGAAGCAGAATTCTCTTCTGTTTTCATAGAGTCTAAATCAAGGTTTTCATAATATTTTGCATCTTCATCACGAATTTTGTCATCATAAGATGGAATATCTTCCAATTCACTCAAAAATTCAGCAATATTTGCATCATCAGAAAGTTCGATTTGCTCAATTGCATTTATATCTGGTTCTTGTAAAGACATTATATACTCATCAAAAGACTCATCCTCTGAATTGTAAGCCTCATATAATTTTTCAGCAATTTCGTTAATTTGAGATTTAACTCTGCTATCGACTCTTGTAAGAGGTGATTCTACAATTGTGCCATCTGCTGAAACAGCGTTATCTTCAATGATTTTGATATTTTGTAATTGAGGAATATCTTCTTTTATTCTGTCAGAAACCGAATTTAAGGCATCTAAAAGTTTTGGATTAATAATAATTGTAATATCTTCCTTGTCTTTTAATTCCTTAATAGCATTTTCAGTTAAAGCTTTTAAAATATCAGGATTTATCTCAACCTCTTTTGTACAAACCTTTTTAGCAATTTCTACAACAAGATTTATAATATCAAGTTCAGAAGATTTTATAATATTGCTTTTTAAATCAAACTGGCATTTTGCAAAATCATCTACTGAATGAATTTTGTTTTCTAATTCATTTGTAATAACTACATAACCCTGTTTGTATCCATCATCGTAACCTGTTTGATAAGCCTCTGCTCTTATTTTTTCAGCCTCTTGAGCCATTTGGTCGTCAAAAGCTTTTTTTTCAGCCTCACGTTGTTGAGCTATTTGTTCATTTTCTTGTGCAACCTTGTTATTTTGTTCTTGGACTAGGGCTTCAGCTTGTTCTTGAGCCTCTTTAAGAATAGTTTCCTTACGTTCTTTTGCTTTTTCAACTTCTAAATTAAGCAGACGTAAATCCTCCTTGAGTTTTATAAGCTCAGGAGAATCAGGTTTTTCTTCTTTTTCTTTTTCTATAGGTAATACAAAACTGTCACCAAATTTGACATTTGTACTTCTAATCCTAGTCAATTAATTCGTCCTCATTGTTTTCACCACGAGAAATAACGATTTCACCGAATACTTCAAGGTTTCTGATAATACCAATAATTTTTGTTTGAACTTCTTGAACTTCTCTAGCTCTAACTGGTCCAAGATATTCAATTTCATCTTGCAACATTTCTTGAGCTCTATCTGACATATTTCTAAAGATTTTTTCTCTAAGGTCAGATTTTGTACCTTTAAGAGATAGAGCAAGGTCTTTTGTATCAACTTCACGCAAGATTCTTTGAATAGCTCTATCGTCAAGATTAATAATATCTTCAAATACGAACATCAATTCTCTAACTTCTTCTGCAAGAGATGGATTTTCAACTTCTAAAAGTTCAATAACATTCTTTTCTGTATTTCTGTCTGAACAGTTCAAGATATTTGCTAAAGTATCGATACCACCAGCTTTTGAGAAGTCTTGTACCATAACTGAAGAGAATTTGTTTTCAACGATTTTTTCAATTTCACCCAAAATTTCTGGGTTAGTTGTTTCCATGTCTGCAATTTTCATAGCAACTTGAGCCTGAGTTTCTGGTGGCAAATAGTTTAGAACTTTTGCTGAGTGTTCAGGTTTTAAGTAAGCCATAATCAACGCAATCAATTGAGGATTTTCATTTTGAAACGATGTAGCCAACTGCCCAGGGTCTGCTTCGTTGAAGAATTGAAAGGGATTGGAATTCATCATTGTCATTAACTTATTAAGCATTTTTTCTGCTTGGCTTTCACCATAAGTCATTTCTAACAATTGTTTTGCGTAATTAATACCACCTGAAGAAATGTAAGTGCTTGCTTGGAATAAAGCTCTAAATTCTTCAAGAATATCTGTTAAAATATCACTTGGAACTTTGTTTAAGCTTGCAATTTCTAGAGTAATTTGTTCTAGCAAATCCTCATCAGAAATATTTTTTAAGACTTCGCTGGCTGTTGTTGGACCAAGCAAAATCAACAAGGCTGCAACCTTTTGAGTTGAAGTCATCGTTGCAAGTGATATAGTTTGATCAATATCTTTATTTTCGTTTTTATTATTTGTTGCCATTTTTATTAATCCTTAATAAATGATGTTAATATTCTTGCGGCCTCGGCAGGGTCTGCCATGATAGCCTCGTTAAGTTCTATTCTTGTTTTTTCAAGTTCAGGGTCTAAGTGAGCCTCAAGCGTTGGTAAAGATTCAGAAAGAATAATATCTGGAATATCATCCTTGATTTCAGGTAAAGTAGGTTCAATAATTTTTTGATTATAAGTATCTTCTTTACCGTAGATTTTACCAGCTTTTGACATAAGACTCTTGATAATAAACAAGGCTGCCAAACCTAAAATCAAGACAACAAGTAATGGTCCAAGTTTTGTTGTTACGTATTCAACATTTGAATTTTTCTTGAACTCTTTCATTACTTCTGCTTGAGCAGCTTTTTCTTCAGCAAGTCCCTCGAATTGTAAACTTGTAATAGTAATTACGTCGCCTCTTTCGTAATCAGCACCGGCTGCAGATAATACTAAACCTTTTAGTTCGTCTTTTTCTTTTTGAGTCAAAATTTTATTTACGGCAACAGCAATTGTCATTCTCTTTACAGTTCCTGGTGCGTAAATAATTTGTTTAACTTCTTTTGATACGCTGTAGTTTACAGCATTTTTTTCTTTTGAATAATTTAAATTTTTTCTATCAACATTTGCACTTGCTGGTGTTTGATTTGGATTTTCATAAGTTTCAATTTCACTTTGAGAACTTGTTACAACACCTTGTGCATTGTCACCACCTACTGGGATATAACTTTCAATAGTAGCTTTTGCACTATTAAAATCAATATCAGCCGATACTTGAACATTTACATTATCTTTACCGACAATTTTTTCAAGAACTTCTACAACTTTTTCAGAAGTTTGTTTTTCAAGATTAGTTTTAAAAGATTCCATATCGTTAGAATTTTTACCATTTTCATCAGATAAACTGTTACCAGCTTGGTCTGTGATGAAAACTCTATCAGGAGTCATTCTAGGAACAGAATATGCTACTAAGTTTTTGATAGCTTTAACTTGTGAAGATTTAAGTCTGTACCCTGGTTTAAGAATAAGCATAACAGATGCAGTTGGAACTTCGTCCTTGTCTTGGAAAATTGAACGTTCAGGCTCTGCAAGTTGAACTCTTACACTTTGAATACCACTCATTTTTTCAATAGAACGAGTTAATTCACCTTGGAAAATTCTTTGTTTTGTTAATTTGTTTTTGAAATCTGTTGAACCTAATTGCATATCATCAAGTAGTTCAAAACCTTGTGTTTGAATTTGGATAAGGTCATTTTCTGCTACAAATAAACGTAGGTCGTCTTTTTCTTTTGAATGAACCATGATTGTCTTTTTATCATCAGCCATTTTGTAAGCATGACCATTTTTCTTTAAGCTTTCAACAATGTTTGCAGCATCAGTTTCGTTTAAATCAGTATATAAAACAGCCCAGTCAGGCTCCATAGATTTTACTAAAAAGAAAGTTGATAAAGCAACGATTACGATAATCATTGACATTAAGCCAACTTTTTGTGGCATCGATAACCCTGCCCATATTTTCTTTAAATCATCTGAAAGTAACTTTATATAATTATTTTCCATAATTCCCCTAATTTTATAATTTTACTAATATCATAGCTTCTTTAATCAGTAATTTCAATTTTGTTAAGTTAACGTTACGAATAAATGCGTAAGCCGATGTGGAGTGTCGGTGTCGGCACACGACGAGTGTGCCGAGCAGGACACGAAACATAATATCAGCGACGTTTCAAATCTTTGATTTGACAGGAGCAAAGCGTCAGCCGGTGTGGAGTCTGAAAACCATGTCATTCTGAAAGCGTAAAAATTTGTGAGTGGAACGAACTTAAATTTTGAGCTGTTCAGAATCTTACCAATGGTGAATGGCAAAATTTAACGCTGGTAAGATCCTGAATCAAGTTCGGGATGACATGAAAGATATAGCAAGACTTGTTTGTCACAATATTTACCCCTTGGATTGCTACGTCACTATGCTCCTTGCAATGACAAAACAGAGGGGCGAAGCCATAGGCTTCGCCCCTCTGTTAAATCTCATTTTGTTGGGGTAGAAACCCCAACCTACATTTTCTAATACTTTTTATCTTGATAATGTTCTATTGTTAAAATTAAATTTTTTCATATGTTTTGTTTGAAAATCTGTTGCTTCTTGACTTTCAATTTGGTCATTTGCAACTGCACCTGCTGTAGCATTTTTGAATTGACGTCTTGTGAAGTCTACACCAGCATTATCGCCAACTTTTGTTGCATTTGTGAAAGTTTCAGACATGCCTTTTTTAGCCATAGCGTCTAATACACCTTCTAAGTCATCAGATTTTACACCACTTGCAACTTTTGAGAAGATATTGCTTGTTGGTTTTGTTGTAGTATCTTTTTTATCAGATGTAGTAGTTGTTGTTGTATCTGTTGTTGTACCAAACAATGAGAAACCTTTTGTAGCTTCTTCTCTTAATTTATCAGCTAATGTTTTTGTGTCAGTTTCATCAGTTGTACCGTATGTATAACCATTTAAAATATTTTTTGATGATAAATCTCCCAAAGATACAGTATCACCTTTTGTAGCATTGCCTATTTCTGAAAGAGTTTTACCAATCTCTCTTTGTTTTTCTTTTTGTCTTTCATACTCAGGTCTTTCATATTTTTGTTTTTCTAATTCAGATTTTAATTCTTCTGCCGATTTATTGCCAAATCCTTCTAAGTTCAATTTTGGTTCTTCTGTTATTTCTGGAGTTTTAACTTCTAAACCTGCATTATCAAATAATGATTGACGTTGTTCTTGTAATGGAGCTAATTGACCATATAAATTATCTATTTCGGCTTGTAAATTCTCATCAAGTTCTAAACCGTTTTGAGCATTATCCAATTGTTTTTCAAGCAATTCAGCTAATTTTTCTGAAATTTCAATCATTTCATTGTTGATAGTTTCTAACTCAGCTTGTTGTTCTGGAGTCATTTTTTCAATAATTTTTGCTTCTTGTTTATAAGTTTTAGCTGCTTCGATTACAGCTTTTTCATTCATCAAAGTATTGTATTCTTCGTCTGTCAATTCAGGATTTGAAAGTTGTGAGTTTATAGCATTCAATTTTGAAGATAATGCCATATCATCTAATTCTGCATATTCTAAAATTTTTGCGGTTGTTGGATCAACTTCAGCATCCTCTGTTGTTGCTTCGTTTTCGCCAATCATTGTTGTATCTTTTGTAGCATCTTCTACTGTTTCAGAGTCACCAGTTGTACCGAATGTATAATCGTCTAAGATATTTTTGTCAATATTGTTTTTTCTATCTCTAATAGCATCTACATCAGGTGTTTCTTCTCCTTCATTATTAGCAAAGAAATTTACTACAGAATCAACTGCAGAACCTAATAAGTCTTTAATAAGATTATTTTTTTCACCATCACTTAAGCCTGCAATATATTTATCAATAGCTTCATCTTCACTCATACCATTTGTTAAATCAACATTATCAGTTTTTGTATCATCCTCGATTAATGATTTAACTTCGTCTTCTACTTTTGCTTTTAAATCATTCTTTTTCAATAAAGTATCAAATGTTAATTCAGTTGCTTTTGGTGCTTGATTTAAACCATTGTGAGAAGCTGCCCATAAACCCATAATAAAAATTCCTTATTTATTGT
>DBIX01000006.1:9411-16996 GCA_002297005.1 Cyanobacteria bacterium UBA791
ATATCATATCATATAGTGCATTATATCTGTATTTCAGCTATTTTAAATTCGTATTTACAATTGTTTACAATTATGGTTTTGCAAAAAATCAAACCAAACATGTCATTCTGAAAGCGTAAAAATTTGTGAGTGAAACGAACTTAAATTTTGAGCTGTTCAGAATCTTACCAATGGTGAATGGCAAAATTTAACGTTGGTAAGACCCTGAAATAAATTCAGGGTGACATGAAAGGTATGGCAAGACTTAAAATAAAATTTCATAATAAAACAGGGGCGAAGCCTACGGCTTCGCCCCTCTGTTAAATCTCATTTTGTTTGGGTAGAAACCCCAACCTACAATCTTTATTCCGTTGGGCAAGTATGCCCAACCTACATTTTCTACAATGCCATATTTTTAATATCAGTATATGCTGAAATTATTTTATTTCTTGTTTGTAATGCCATTTGCATACTCAAAGATGCTTTTTCTTCTGCAATCATCAAGTCGTGAACGCTTACATCTCCGCCCATTGCAAATTCTTCTTGTGCGGCTTCTGCTGCTAATTTTTTATCGTTAACATCATTCAATCCATTTGAAATTGCTCTTTCAATTTGTTTCATCAAGCCACCAGCTGTATCAGGTGCTGGTTCAGGTTTTTCAGCTTTTGCAACTTGCATGTTCAAAACTTTATCAAAATCTGTTTCTTTTGAAACATCCATTGGTTGATTAAAAGTTGCACTACCTTTTAAAAAATTGTTATAACCTGTTATCGGTTTAAAATTATACCCTTCAACTTGTCCGATAAATTCCATTTCTATACCCCTTAAATTTTTATTTTATTTCCCTTATTTTTTGACTAACTAAATTTGTAATGCTGATTGAATCATTGATTTAATGTTTTCTGCAACAACTGAGTTTGCCTCGTAAGCTTTTGATGCAGAAACCATGTCAACCATTTCTTCTACAACATTGATATTTGGTAAATCTACATACCCATTTTCATCAGCATCCGGATGTGATGGGTCATAAACAGTTTTAATTGGATTTTCTGTTTCATGAATTTGTTCAATTCTTACGCCGTTTGAAACATAACCTTGATTCAAAGCAATACCTGTATTAATATGCAAGTTGCCTGAATTTGGATCAAATCTTGCATCAGGATTATTTACAGAAAAGTTTGATGGACCTCTGTTCATATAATCTTGATAAACGGCAGCAAAGCTAACATCTTTTTTGATATAAACACCTTTTGTGCCATCAGGTTTTCTGGTAGTATTTACGTTTGCAATATTACTTGCAATCGTATCCATTTTTACTCTTTGAGCTGTCATGCCTGAAGCTGCTATATCAAAACTGTTAAAACTCATTTTTACTTACCTACTTACCTTTTAAAATCATTATCTATATTATTGACTCTTTAAGATTTCATTTAATCCTGTAAATGCACGTTTTTCTAAATTTGAAAGAATTACGTACTTTGTACCGGCTTTTGTCAAATCCATCATTTCTCTTTCTAATTCAACATTATTGCCGTCTTGTCCACCCTCTGTAAAAACATCATCCATAACTTGAGGAGTGTAGTTTTTATAAAGATTTGATTGCAAGAATTTTGCTTCTTGCGTTGTCAAACTCTTTGGTGGAGCTGGATTTATAGAACCAACTGCCATAAAGTCTTCAACAGTCTGTGGTGTATATTTGATACTATTTTGACCCTTAATATAGTTTTTTAAGTTATCTTTTTCAATAATATCAGCAAGCTGACTTTCAAAAGCAACTTCTTTTCTTTGATAATTAGGAGTCATAACATTAGCTATGTTTGCAGAAATGGCATTTTGTCTAGCCATTAAGCCGTCTAAACCTAGCTTTGTTATATTCATAGTTCTTGATGTTAGTAAATCTACCATCGAATTTCCCCTTATACAACCATTGGTACGCTAACTTCAAATTGTGTTGAGTCAGCATCTGATTTCAACATTCTCAAATGTCCGTTTTGTTCTTCAATCGTTTTCTTTGAGAAGAATAGTCCAATTCCTGAACCTTTTTCTTTTGTTGTAAATCCTTCATTAAAGATTTGTTCTCTTCTATCAATACTAATAGGTTTACCTGTGTTTTCTACAACAACTGATGCATGTAATTCATCAGACATTGAAGTTTTTACACGGATTTCACCTTTTTCGTCAATTGCCTCAGCTGCATTTTTGATTAAGTTTACCAATACACCGATAAATTTATCTCTGTCAGCTTCTACTTCTACTAAAAGTTCGTTTTCTACTTTTACTTCAATTTCTTTGTCGCCACTTTGTGCGTACACGCTTGCTAATTCACAAGCTTCACTTACCAATTCATTTAATTCGCAAGGTTTAATGTCAGCAGTCTTGATAGATTTTAAATCCATCAATGAATTATTTGCCATTTTTAAGGCTTTTTTAATTGTTTTTAGCTGAGCATTGTCACCTATATTTTTTTCTAATAACTCTGTGTACAAATCAATAATTGAAAGTTGATTTTTTAATTCGTGAGCAACATAGCTTGATTTTTTATTAATAAAATCTAATTGTCTTGTTGCTTCGTCATTTTTAACCATTTCGTCTTGTTCAATTGATGAAATCATTACGTCTTGGTTAATTTCATTCAACATATCTACAACTTTTCTCAAAGATAAGTTCATCAACACGTTATCACGTCTATCTGGTTTGTATGTATCTTGATAATGTTGTAAATTCTTTGTACTGTTTTCCTTAATATAATCGAACGATACGCATAAATCTCTTGAGTTGTACAAGATGTAATATCCTGCTCTATCTCCATTTGGATCAACTACGTCATAATCCCAAATAAAACTTGCACCAAATCTTTCTGTTAATACGTATACAAATTCTGTATTTTCCCAACATTCTTGTTTTAATAGTTCAGAACCTTTTCCAAAATCGTATACATCTACGTTTGCAAATTCTAATCTCTTAATTAAACTTTCTAATCCCTTTTTGTCATTTAATCTGTATAAAACTACCCCTGCTGCCGGTGTGTCTAGAACTGGTTCTAACATTGTTCTTACCATACCAACAATTGTTTGTTTTTGTAATGTTTTATTTTCTTGTATATAAATTAAGTCTTTTAATTTGTTGTTTCTCTTTAATACTACCATTTTCTTTTCCTACCCTTTTATATATTTGTCGTGCCACATATATAATGTAACACGACAAATTGGTACATTATATGAAAGGAACTTTTATTATACCTTTACTAACTGTTTTGTTCTTTTTTTCATAAATCCATTATTGATTGCATATAAAACTGCTTGAGTTCTATCATTTACTTGCAATTTTTGGAAAATGTTGTTTACGTGAGTTTTTACAGTTGTATCAGATATAAATAATTTTTCTGCAACACCTTTGTATGTTACGCCTTGGCATAATAAATCTAAAACTTCTTCTTCTCTTGCTGTTAAGAATGACAAGTAGTTGTCTTCTTGAACTGTTTCTGTTTTTTCTTCGATAACTTGTTGTTGGAAATATTCGAAGAATCTTGAAGTTAAGCTTGATGGTAAGTATACTTTACCGTCTGCTACTTCTTCTAATGCATAAATTAATTGAGCTGATGCCATAGTTTTTAGTACATAACCTTTAGCACCTAATTTCATTGCTCTGAAAATTAAATCTGAATCATCATATCCGCTTAATACTAATACACGCACACCTAAATTCATTTTTTCAATTTCTTGAATTGCTTCTAAACCATTTTTTTCTGGCATATTCATATCCATGATAACAACATCAGGATGATATTTTTTAATTAAACTCATGCCCATTGTTGCATTTGTTGATGTTCCTACAACATTGAACATTCCTTCTGCACTTACTAATTCACTTACACCTGCTAAATGATCATAGTTATCATCTATCAACAATACTTTAGTTTTAGATTTAAATTCACGTCTCATGCGTTTCCCCCAGTCCTTTTCTATATGTCCCTTTATTATTTTTTTCGTTTCTACGTTTTCTACACTATACATACTACATTCTTTTTACGATATAAACATCAACAAAAAGGTTAAATTTAGACCATTTAGAGGTTATAAAAAGATCTAAACCTTTGGATTTAGTTTTGGGATATAAACCAATGTTTACAATACTTTTCATTAATCAACCAATCGTGGTATACTTAATTCAATAAGAGGAGATTATTTATGGAAATTATCATTTTTTTAGTTGGTTTACTTGTCGGAATTACCGTGACAACCATATTTTTCAAGGCTTTTCAAAAGTCCTCTAAATCTATGACTGATGAACTCGTAAACCAAATGAAACTTCAATTCGAAAATACAGCTAATAAGATTTTTAAAGAAAGTAGCGAGGAGTTTTCTAACGTAAATAAAGAAAAACTTGAAGACTTTTTCTTAAAATTTAAAGAAAAAATTGAAGATTTTCAAAAAAGAACAGAAGAAAATTTTAAAGAAGAAACAGTTAAATTTACTCGTTTTGACGAAAATATAAAATCATTTTTAGAAGCTGGTAGCCAAATTTCTCAAAACACAAACTCTCTTATTTCTGTTATGAAATCTGATAACAGAACTCAAGGTCATTGGGGCGAAGTCGTTTTAGAAAGAGTTTTAGAAGCTTCTAATTTGCGTAGAGATGAAGAATTTTTAATCCAAAAAAGTACTGGTGATGGTAGACCTGATGCCATAGTGCTTTTACCTGAAAAAAAATGCGTAATGATTGATGCTAAAACATCTTTCTCTTCTTGGTATGAATACCTAAACGCAGAAGACGACGAAACCAGAGCCGAAAAATTAAAAGAATTTAAAGACTCTACAAAAGCACATATCCAAGGGCTTACAAAACGTGATTACAGTACTTATGAAGATTATACAGGTTGCGGATATATCTTAATGTTTATTCCTATCGAAAGTTGTTATTCTCTAATGTTCTGCGAGGATTGTACTCTTTGGGAATATGCTTGGAAAAACAATGTTATGCCAGTTTCACCATCAACTCTTCTTGCAACTTTGAAAATTATCAACTCAATGCTTGTCGTTAACAGACAAAAAAACAATTCTGTAGAAATCTCAAGATTGTGTTCAAAAATGCTTGATAAATTTGCAGAAATGACAAAAGACGTATTGAATGCAAGAAAATCAATCGCAAACGCTTTAACAAAATTACAAGGTAAAGACAATATCATAACAAATATTGAAAAAATCCAAGACCTTGGAATTACCATGACAAAAGCAATTCCAACGCTACCTGATGAAACAGAAATTTCTGATGAGACTAAATAAAATTTTCAATAAAAAAGGACTTTTAAAAAGTCCTTTTTTTATTAACTATTGATTTTCATTCTCTTTATTAAGAGCTTTTCTCAATTCAGTTGGAGAAACACTTACACCAACTTCTTTTGCAATCTCACTCACTAAATCATACGTTATTTGCTGATTATTACTTTTTATTGCATCAACAATTTTTGATACTTCAGGCGAACCTGATTTCATACTTTCAACAATTTTTGCAATAACAGAATTTACTTTCTTTTCTGGAGTATCTGTTTGAGAGAAAAGATAATTTTGTTTAGTAAATTCAACGCTTGGAGTTATAGTTGCTTTGTTTGTTGTAGTAGTTTCTGCAACACTTGAAGTATCATTTGTTTCGTTACTATATACTACATTGTTACTTGTAACATTTCCAAACAAGCTAGGAGTTGGTGCTGAATATGCTCTATAATTTGAGCCAGCACCATACGTAGGGTCATCTGTTCTTACTACAAGGTTATCAACATTTTCTGGTACACTCGTTTCAGGATTGTATGGTTTACCCTCTCTGTAAGGGTTTGTATAAACAGTTTCGCCATCTCGTTGTGCATATTCAGTCCAAGTCTTATCATAGAATAATTGCAAATCTATCTTCATACTTGTAAGAGAGTTTTCTATAGCATCTAAAAGACCTATCACAACATTGTACTCATTTATACCATTTGCATAATCTTCCATTGTTAAACCATCTACAAGATTAAGACTTCTAGTTCCGTCTTCTTCAAGTTTATAGTATTTTGAGTGAAATGCTTCCTTTTGTGCTTCAATTTCCATTCTTTTTTGGTTAATTTCACCAATTTTCTTAGAAACTATATTATATTGGTCTTCAACATTAGTATGTACTTCTGAAGTACATACAACACCGCCACCTGCTTCGGCATCTTTTTTCAATGTATCTTGAATGCCTTTTTCTATTACACTTGCATAATTCTTCATTGCATCCAAGAATTTTCCAACAATAGATTCTTTACCATTTTTCTTGTAATTTTCATATTCTTCAACAAATTTGTCAAAAGAAGTTGAATCAACTACTGATAAATCAACAGTATCAACCATTTTCTTTAAATTTTCTGTGGAAGATTTATCAGTAAAATCTGTAGTCTGTAATTTATAAGATAATTCTTTTGCATCATCTATCTGCTGTTTAACTTTTGAATAATCTACACCCGAATTATATGAACCTATACCATTTGATAATGACATTACAATACTCCTAAATATATTTTAATCTTATTTATATCATCGGATAAACATTTTTAAAACTTTAATCAATTATAAGAATACCTTTATATTCTGTTACATAAAAAAAGTCCCCGTTAAAAACAGGAACTTTTTTATTTTATAAATATTTAAACTATTAATACTCTAAGTTAATTTGAGAGAATTGAATAATTTTATTTTTACCACGTCTTTTAGCGTTGTAAAGAGCATGCTCTGCATATCTGATGATTGTATTAGCATCTTCTTCAACGTTTGGTAAGCATGGGTAAGTTGAAATACCACCTGAAATTGTGATTGGGTGTCTTTCTTCTTCACCAGCTGGAATAAATTCCATTTTTTCAATATCTCTTCTGAATCTTTCAGCAAATAAGAAGGCATTGTCTTCAGATGTGTTTGGAAGAATTAAGATAAATTCTTCATCACCGTATCTAGTCAATACATCTTCTTTTCTTACCATTTGTTTTAATTTTTCAGCAAGATTCTTTAATAGAACGTCACCCCATTCATAACCATACATATCGTTTACAACTTTAAAGAAGTCAATATCAAATAACAAGCATGATAATGGAGTTTTGTAACGTCTTGCACGAGCAATTTCTTGGTCTAAACGTTCTTGTAAGTATTTTCTATTATGTAAACCTGTTAATTCGTCTGTTGTTGAAACTTTATTGATTTTATCTTTGTATTCTTTGATTTTCAACATTGAACGAACTCTGATAATTAATTCGTCTTTGTTTACTGGAGCTGAAATAAAGTCATAGCTTTCTGCTCTAACTGTAACGTCTGTAAATACAGGACCTACAAACAATACAGGAACTTTGAATTTTGTAACCATTAATTCATCTTTTAAATTTGGTACATCTTCAATGATGATTAAGCTAGGAACTACGCCCTCGTAATCTTTTAATGTATCAGCTGCTTCAACACGAACATTGATATCTTCGATACCTTGCAACATTTCCATTAATGTTGATTCGTTTTTTGTTGTATAAATTGCAATATTACTCATTTAACTCTCCATCTGTTACTAGTTGATGTCTTTTTAATTATATATTAATAATATAAAAAATACAATG
>DBIX01000019.1 GCA_002297005.1 Cyanobacteria bacterium UBA791
AACAAAAAGGATATGCTGGGTAGGCATATCCTTTTTAGTATTTTTGTTAGGAAGGAGTTGGGTAAAATTTTAATTCTAAGTGGTTATGAGTCGACTTACTTTGTTCTCATTTCACTTTTTACAGTTTTAGTTGGATTTTTGGCACGCTCCACACTTTACACACACTTTATCTAAGCGGTGCCATTTTACTTACGGCTATCGTTCATTAACCGAATACGTTGAATGATTTATCTACGTTATCACTAATTAATGATTTTACTGCATCATATTCTGTTTTTACTGCACTATGTTCTGTGTTGATTTGTGTTAATTCCAAATCTAACAATTTTTCTTGTGATGATATACTTGCTGTATTTGCATCATAAGTTGCTTTTGCACTATCAATTGCACTTTGGTCAAAATTACCTGATTGTCCTGATGTTGCTGAATTTAACGCTTCAGAATATTCTGTTGCCCATTTTTGTGATTGCAATGACAATGTCATCTTTGTTGCTGAAATTTGTTGTGCTCTTAACTCAAGATCATGTTGTCTCGCTGTAAGAGTCATAAGTCTTGCTTGGTTTGCTGAGATACCCATAATGTTTTACTCCTTTTTCTTGTACCCTTCAGAAATTTCTAGAATACTTTTCTACACATATACCCCTATATGTTTTTCTTCTATTCTTCCTTTCGGTTATGTCATATCACCTAACATTTCTTATATCGGCACAACAAATTTAAAACTTTAGTCGCAAACTCCATGTTCATCATGGTTTCCATGGTATTGGTAGGTTAAAAGTATTATGAATACTAGGTTTTAGACTTTAAAATTTGTGTTTACATTTCGTAACAATCATTAAATTTCCCTATTGTGATATAATACTTGTATGAAAAATATATTTGAGCAAAAAGTTTCATATTGTGATACAGATGCGTACGGTGTGGTTTGGCACGGTTCGTATTTAAGATGGTTAGAAATCGGTAGAATGTATTTTTGCGACGAGGTTGGACTTGATTTAATGACACTACAAGAAAATGATGTCGTTTTACCTCTTACAAATATTAACGTAAGATATAAGTCATCTGCAAAGTTGTTTGAAACAATGGTTATTGAAACAAAATTACAAACTTTTTCAAAAATTAAATTAACTTTCGCTCAAAAGATTTATAACAAGGAAACTGAAAAGACTTATATAGAGGCTATTGTAGATGTCGTTCCAGTTTCTTGTGAGGGTAAACTTTATCGTAACATGCCTCAAATTTTAAAAGATATGTGCGAAAAATATTCAGAGGAAAAATAATGAGATTAAATAAATATATAGCTCAAGCAGGGATTTGTTCTCGCAGAAAGGCTGATGAATTTATTCAAAAAGGTCAAGTTAAGGTTAACGATAAAGTCGTTACTGATATGAGTTTTCAAGTAAGGGTAAAGGATAAGGTTTATATTGATAACCATTTAATTAGACCTATGAATTTGCAATATTATAAATTCAACAAGCCAGCTGGTTATATTACAACTATGGATGACGAAAAAGGTAGAAAAACTATTTATGATATTTTGCCAAAAGAACTTCACCATCTAAAACCTGTTGGTAGATTGGATAAAGATTCTACCGGTTTATTAATTCTTACAAATGATGGAAATCTTATCAATGCTTTAACTCATCCATCATTAAAAGTTCCAAAAGTATACCACGTTACTGTAAGTGGCAAAGTTTCTGATAAAGCTTTCAAAGAACTTGCACAAGGTATTGAAATTGAAGAGGGTAAAATCGCATACGCTGATATTATTGTTCTAGAACAAACTAACAAGAGTACTTTTATGGAAGTTACTCTTATGCAGGGTATGAATAGACAAATTAGAAAAATGTTTGAAAAAGTTGGATATGAAGTAGAAATTTTGAAACGTATTCAGCATGCAACTATCAAACTAGATGGTCTAAAACGTGGCGAGGTTAAGGTTTTGAAACCAAAAGCTATTAGAGAATTGCAAGAATTTGTAAAAAGGAGAGCTAATGCTTAAGGTTGCAATAGCTGGAAATATTGCATCAGGAAAGTCTTGTGTAGAATCAATTCTATCCTCTAAAGGCTTTGAAGTTTATGATACAGATTTAATTGCACATGATATTTTGGCTACCTCTAATAAAGTTAGAGAAGCTTTTAAGAATTTTGATATTTTAAATTATAAAGGTGATATTTCACGTGAAAAATTGGGAAAAGTTGTCTTTTCTAACCCTGAAATGAAAAAGGTTTTAGAGGTGATTATTCATCCTGAAGTTAGAACTGAATTGAACAGGATTTTTAATCTTTCGTCAAATAAAAAATTTGTATTTGTTTCTATTCCATTACTTTTTGAGGCTCATTTTGAGGATATGTTTGATAAATCTATTCTTGTTATGGCTGACGATAGAGTACGTTTGGAACGGTTGATGAAGAGAAATAATTTATCAAAAGAGGATGCCCAACTAAGAATTGATAGTCAAATGCCTCAAGATGAAAAGGTTAAAAGAGTTGATTATATTATTAAGAATGACTCCTCTCTTGAAAATTTAAAAATTGAAATCGATAATTTATTAACCAAATTGGAAAATGATAAAGATTAGTAACATGTAGGCTTGAAGTGGTCTGAAACATGTGTAATAATGATAGTGACTTTACATGGATGTTTATTTTGTTCCTACATTTTTAATTATCGGGAGACAAAGTTCTCATGACATTGAAGTATACCCACCGATTATTTAATCGCCAGTGGGAAACGGATTAGTCAAGGCGGTCACCCACCTGCGAGATTCCGCAGGCAACAAAATCGCATCTGTGTAAAGTTTCTTTTTTTTGCGTTAAAATCATTTTATGAAGATTAACGATGAATTAACTTTAAAAGTAGAAAAAATTAACTCAGAGGGTAAAGGCATTTGTAGACATAATAATTTTGTTGTGTTTGTTGAAAATGCTTGTCCAGAGGATTTGTTAAAGGTTAAGATTACTCATTTAACAAAATCTTTTGCTGAGGGTGATATAGTTGAAATAATTAAGCCATCATCACATAGAATAAAACCTATGTGTCCTTTACAAAAGGTTTGTGGGTCATGTCAAATTCAGTTTATTGATTATGACTATCAAATTGAATTGAAAAAACAAATTGTTGAGGATACAAAGAAAAAGTTTTTACCAGATTATCCGCTTGAAATTAATATGCCAATAAAAAGCCCTGAAATTAAAGGCTTTAGACATAAGGTTCAAGTTCCTGTTAGAGAAACTAAAGTTTCTAAAAGACTTTTGGCTGGCTATTTTAAACCAAAAAGCCATGAAATTATTAATATTAAATATTGTCCAATTCAAACTGAAACATCTGATAAGATTATCGATTTTATTAGAAATGAGGCTAAAAATTATCAAATAAAAGGTTATGATGAGGATAAACATTTTGGAGAACTTAAACATATTGTCATTCGTTCTTCAACTCTAAATCAGTATTTAGTAACTTTGGTTATAAATTCAAAAGTTTTTGGTGAAAAATATAAAAGATTTGCAAAAGCTTTGATGGAAAAATTTGATGTTATAAAAGGTGTTTGCATAAATATTAATCCTTTTAAAACAAATATTATTCTTACTGAAAAAACTATTTGCCTTGAGGGTTCTGAATATATTGAAGAGATGATTTTGGATAAAAAATTTAAAATTGGTACAAATACTTTCTTTCAAGTAAATCCGAAAAGTGCTGAAAATATTTTTAGATATGTAAGAGATTATATAAAATCAAATTACCAAAATCCTACTCTACTTGATGCTTATGCTGGTGTTGGTGCGTTTGGTATTGTGATGTCAGATGTTGCAAGAAAAGTTGTTAGTATTGAAGAAAACAAGTCTTCTGTTGAGCTTGGTAAAAGAATTTTAAAAGAAAACAATATTAAAAATATGGAAATGCATTGTGAAGATGCAGAAAAATTCTTTAAGAAAGAAAAAAGACAATTTACTGTGACAATTCTTGACCCACCAAGAAAAGGTTGTACTGAAAAGAGTTTAGAAAATGCACTAAAACTTACAACTGATAAAATTATCTATGTAAGTTGTAATCCAGCAACCTTGTTTAGAGATTTGAAATACCTTATTAACAAAGGTGCAAAAGTAGAGAGTGTTCAGCCATTTGATATGTTTGTACATTCTTATCATATTGAAAATGTTGCAATTATAGATGTTAAAGATGTAAATTTTTCAAAAAGCTACTAGACAAGAAACCTTGTTTTTATTACGATTAAGAAAATGAAAAAAATATAAAGGAGAATATTATGCAAGTTATATTGAAAAAAGAAGTTCAAAACTTAGGCGAACAAGGTGATTTAGTACACGTTAAAGATGGTTATGCAAGAAACTACTTGTTACCACAAAACTATGCTGAAATCGCAACTGAAGGTGCTTTAAAAAATAGAGAACAAAATTTAGCAAGATTACAAGCTAAACAAGAAAAATTACACAAAGAAGCTGAAGAAAAAGCCGCTAAAATCCAAGAATTTGGTAAAATTGAATTATCAGCTAAAGCTGGTGAATCAGGTAAATTATTCGGTACAATTACAACTAAAAAATTATGCGAAGAATTACTTGCTAAAGCTGGTATCGAAGTTGATAGAAAATCAGTTTCTCTTAACGCTCCAATTAACAAAATTGGTGAATACACAATGTTAATCAAATTAACTTCAAAAGTTAAGACTGAATTAGCAGTTGTTGTAACAGCTTCAGAAGTTGTTAAAGAAGAAATCGAAGAAGTAGTTGAAGAAGTTCAAGAATAGTTTTGATTTCTAAATTATAAGTTTTAAAAGTGCTTAAGGATATACCTAGTTTACGGTTTCTTTAAGCACTTTTAGTTTATTTTCATTTCTGATATAATTAAAAGCATGGAAATATTTCCATTTATATTTAGGGATAGGTAATTAATTTAAAGGCAGGTTAACTTGGTAACAACTTTAGCAGTAATCGGTAAAAGCGGTAGTGGTAAAACTACAATTACAAAATCTTTTTTGAGAATTTTTCAAGAATATTTTCCTGATAAATCAATTTTGCTTTTTGATAACGATTTGTCTGGCGAATTAGGTCATAGTTTTGGTAAAGATATTAGAAATACTATTTATGGTATTCGTTCAGGTAAACACGAATATAAAACAGGTATTCCTGAAAATATGTCTAAACAAGAATATGTTGAATGGGCGATGGAAGATATTATCGTAAACTTGGAAGAAAACGTTGACATTATCGTATCTTGGCTAGTTGCTTCAAAGGATTGCAGATGTCCAATTACTGACCAAATCAACGATGCAGTTAGAAAGATTATTAATAGATATGACATTGTTATTTTTGATTGCGAATTTGATTTAAAATATTTGAGCCAACTTGTTGATGTTGATTTTGATACAACAATTATCGTTGCGAACCCTACTGATGAATCTGCACATTTGGCAAAACGTATTGAAGAATTTTCTGCAAAATATGCAGCTGGTAATCAATTAGGTGTTGTATTAAATAAGGTTGGTACTAGAGAAGTTACAACTTGTTATGAATTATTGAGAAGATATGAATTAGAAGTTTTAGGTGTTGTTCCTTACGATGTTCATCTTCTAAAAAATTCTATCGAAAGAGAATCTAAACCAATTCAAGATGCAATTAAGCAATTCTATTATAGATTGAACTTACCACAAGCGAGGGATTAAATATGCAAATACTAGACGGCAAAGCTTTAAGCAAAGAAATTCAAGAAGAAGTTAAATTTGAAGTAGAAAATTTATCTAAAAAACCACACCTTGCTGTAATTTTAGTGGGTGAAGATTCTGCTAGTCAAATTTATGTAAATATAAAACACAAAACTTGTGAAAGACTTGGAATTAAGTCTACTGTTGTAAATTTGCCGGATAGTACTACTGAAGAGGAATTGATTGAAAAGGTTAGAGAATTGAATAATGATAAGGATGTTAATGCAATCCTTATTCAACTTCCTTTGCCAAATCATATTAACGCAAATAATTGTATTAAAGAAATTTCGCCAATAAAAGATGTTGACGGATTTACTCCAGAAAATCTTGGTGCAATCTTAAGAGGGCAAGAACCTTTTGCGTATCCTTGTACACCTTTTGGTATTTTAACTATTTTAAAACGATATAATATTCAAATTTCAGGTAAACATGCCGTTGTTGTAGGTCGTTCAAATATTGTCGGTAAGCCTGTTTCTTTAATGTTATTAAAAGAAAATGCTACTGTTACAATGTGCCATTCAAGAACTGAGCATTTGGCAGAAATTACAAAAACAGCTGATATTTTAATTTCTGCAACTGGTAAAAGAATTATTACAAAAGATATGGTGAAAAAAGGTGCTACAGTAATAGATGTAGGTATTATCAGAAATACTGAGGGCAAACTAGAGGGCGATGTTGATTTTGAAGAAGTAAAACATGTTGCTGGATATATTACACCTGTTCCTGGTGGGGTTGGTCCTATGACGATAGCTTCTTTGATGAAAAATACTCTACACCTATTTTACAAACAGGAACAATAATGAGTTTTTAACTTGCATTAAAGTCATTTTTGTTATATAAAATAAATATTATGGGACAATTAGAAGAACAAAGTATTTTATCATTAGAATTTAATAAAATTAAAAACATCTTATCAAATTTTGCAAAATTGCATCAAAGCCAACAATTATGCTTTAATTTGAATTTGAGTAATGATGTTGAAGAAATCAAAAAGAATTTACAATATACAAAAGAAGCTAAAGCTATCTTGGATAGAGCGATTGATATTCCAGTTGAATTTATTGCTCCAACTACTGAATTTTCTAAAGATAAATTAAACTCTTATCTTAAAGAAGCTGAATTGTTAGAAGTCGCTAAAGCTTTAAAAACTGCTCGTTTGATTAAAAACTTTATTAAAGAACATGCTGATGGTACATTGTTAAAAGAGTTGTCTGATACTGTTTTAACTAACAAAGAATTAGAAGATGAAATCTTTTCAAAATTTGATGAAGATAATAACGTGAAAGCTGATGCTACACCAACTTTGGCTCATTTATCAGAAGCTTTAAAAGCTCATGAAAATGAAATCAAGGTTAAAATTAGCGAATATTTAGCTAACCCACAATTCAATGTTCATCTTCAAGAACAAATTTATACATTGAGAGATAACCGTGTTGTATTCCCAGTTATGGCAAGTTCAAAACGTAAAGTTGCTGGTATTACTCACGATTTTTCAGCTACAAATAAAACAGCTTATATTGAACCATCTCAATTGATTCCTCTAAACAACAAAATTAGAGAATGCAAATCAAGAATTGGTGAAGAAATTCTTAAAATCTTAAAAGATTTAACTAAAAAAGTTAAAACAAATGTTTCAGCTTTAGAAAACAACGAAAATATTTTAGCAGAAATCGATTTCCATTTTGCTAAAGCTCGTTATGCAGTTAAAATCAAAGCCGTTGAACCTCAGTTAGCTGAAAAACCAATGATTAAGTTTACTGAAATGATTCACCCATTATTGATTGGTAATGCTACAGAAATCGTTTCAAACGATTTCTCTATTGGTGAAGGTTATAAGGGCTTGATTATTACAGGTAGTAATACAGGTGGTAAAACTGTTACTTTAAAAACTGTAGGTTTATTAGTATTAATGATGAAAGCAGGCTTGTTCGTTACTGCAGCTGACGCTGTAATTTATCCGTATGAACATGTACTTGCTGATATTGGTGATTCTCAAAATATTCTTCAAAGTTTATCAACTTTCTCTGGTCACTTGAAGAAAATTATTGAAATGTTGAACACAAGCAACGAAAAAACTTTATGCTTAATCGATGAAATTTGTGCTGGTACAGATCCTCAAGAGGGTGCTATTTTAGCAGAAACAATTTTAAATGATATGAGCAACAAAGGTATTACAACAGTTGTTACAACTCACTTTGGGGAATTGAAAACTTTAGAATTCTCAAATGAATACTTCAAAAATGCGAGTGTTGAATTTGATAAAGAAACGCTAAAACCAACTTACAAATTGTTGATTGGCATCCCTGGAATTAGCAATACTTTATTAATTGCTGAAAATTTAGGTATTGATGCTGAAATTATTAAACAAGCTAAAAATATTTTAGGTTCAAGAAGAAGTCATTCTGCAATTATTATCGAAAGATTATCAGAAACTCAACAAAAACTTGATTCTAACTTGAGAGAAGTTGAATCTATGAAGAAAGAATCTCAACTACTTAAAGAAGAATTGGAAATCAAAGTTACTGAAATTAATAGAAATAAAAAGAAAACTATCAAAGATGTTGAACGTAAATTCTATACTGAATTAACTACTGTTAAAAACGAATTACGTTCTATCTTAGATGATGTTAAACATAATAGAAATGAACAAGCTATCAGACGTTCATATACAAAAATTTCTCAACTTGAAGATGGATTTAAATCACAAGTATCTTCAGCAGATGTAAATGAAGATTATGATAACTTAGATTTTAGTAAGGTAAAAGTTGGCGATACAATTATGATTAAAGATATTAATCAACCAGTTGTTGTTACAAGTTTACCTGACAAAAATGGTAATGTAGAAGTCTTGATGGGACAAATTAAAACAAAAGTTAAATGTTCTAAATTGACAAGACTTGATAAAACTTTAGCAAAAAAACCAAAATTAAGAATTGCTTCAATCAATTCTTTTGAACACAATTACAAAGGCATTTCTAATACTTTAGATATTAGAGGTTATAGAGTTCAAGATGCTTTAGAATTGTTAGAAGAATTTTTAGATAAAGCAAGCTTAAATAATTTAACTCCAGTATACGTAATTCACGGTCATGGCACAGGTGCTTTAAAAGCATCAGTAAGAGATTATATTAGTACATCACCATACGTTTCAGCTTACAGAGCAGGCGAATCAGCTGAAGGTGGCGACGGCGTTAGTGTTGTTGATTTAGTATAATAAGTTATGTAAATATTTCCTCTCTTTTACAGACATGACACTATTTTTGAGTGAAAATAGTAGAGTTAGTGTTTATATTTTATTATTGGAGAGTATATGGTTAGTCAAGTTATGACAAATGACGAATTTGAAGCATTGTTGTCTAAATATGATTACAAATTTCAAAAAGGTGATTTGGTTAAAGGTACTGTTTGTGGCTATGACTCAGACGGTGCGATTGTAGAAATTGGTAGTAAATCTGCCGCTAGTGTTTCAGAAAGAGAAGTTACTCTTAATGAGGGTGAAAAACTTCAAGATGTTTTGGTTAAAGGGGAAACTTACGAATTTTTAATTTTAAGAGAACAAGATAATGAAGATGGTAAATACATTTTGTCTCGTAAAAAAGTTGAACAAGCTTATGTTTGGAAAGAACTTGAACAAATTAATGAAAATAACGAAGTTATTATGGGAACTATTGTTTCTAAAACAAAAGGTGGCTTAATTGTTGATATTCAAGGTTTAAAAGGCTTTGTTCCATTGAGCCAATTATCAATCAGAGAAGAAGAATATAAAGCTGGTGAAAAGCTTGAATTACGTATTTTAACTCTTGATTCTCAACAAAATAATTTTGTATTATCAAATAAAAAAGCAATTAACGACACAGACGAAGAAACAAAACAAAACGTGTTCTCTCAAATTGAAGTTGGTCAAGTTTTGAAAGGCGAAGTTGTTAGAATTGCAGATTTTGGTGCGTTTGTTGATTTAGGTGGTATTGATGGTTTATTACCTCTATCTCAAATGTCATGGAAATGGGTTGAACATCCAAAAGACGTTGTTAAATTAGGCGAAAAAATCGATGTTGAAGTTATCGGTATTGATGATGAAAAACAAAGAGTTAGCTTGAGCCTAAAATCTCTTCAACCTGATCCTTGGGTAGAGGCTGAAAAAGTTATCCAAGAGGGTTCTGTAAGAGAAGGTGTTATCACAAGACTTAAAAACTTTGGTGCATTTGTAGAGGTTTTTGATGGCGTTGAAGCTTTACTTCCTGAAGATGAAGTTCTTCAATATCAAAACGAACACAATGTTATTTTAAAAGTTGGCGATAAGATTGAAACTTGTGTTACAAAATTCAATCCAGCTGATAAAAGAATTTCTTTATCTGTTAAGGTTAAAACTCCTGCAACAGTTTAGATAAAGAGTCTGAAGAAAGTCCAATAATATTATCAAAACTTCCGTCTACGTTTTTTACGAAACCAGACGGAAGTTCTTGTATTCCGTAAGAACCAGCTTTATCAAAAGGTTTATAATTATTTATATAAGAAGTAATTATTTCCTCAGAAAGCTTATTAAATTCAACATAGCTAGTTGTAGATTCGATTTTTGTTGTATTGGTTTTCGTATCAATAACGCAAATTGAAGTCACAACAAAATGCTTTTTGCCAGAAAGTTCTTCTAACATAAGTTTTGCTTCTTCAAAATCTTTTGGTTTTCCTAAAACCTTGTCGTTTAAAACTACAACTGTATCTGCACCGATAACCAAATACTCGCCTTTTATTTCATCAGCTACGGCTCTAGCTTTACCAAAAGCAAGTCGTTCAATTTCTTGGTATGAGAAATGTGAATGGTCAAATTCTTCTACAAATGGTGATTTCACTACTTCAAAAGTCAATCCCATTTCTGTTAGAATTTGTTTGCGTCTAGGTGAACCTGATGCTAGGATTATTTTTTTCATTATTAATAATCCTTTGATGTAATTGGAAGTTTAAGATTTGCACAGAATGAGTTTTCTGTAAGTCTTATACCCAAGCAAGCTTGACGACGTTTAAATTCATTGTGATAGAATTTTTTAACAACGTTATCAACAAGTTCTTTGTCATATTTTGCGTAAATATCTTCAATAGCATCTTCATCTTCAAAATACATTGTAATAATATCATCAAGAACCGCATAATCAGGAAGTGAATCTTGGTCTTTTTGATTTGGACGAAGTTCTGCAGATGGAGCTTTTGTGATGATATTTTGAGGAATAATTTCACCATTACGATTAATCCAATTTGCAAGAGCATAAACTCTTGTTTTCGTTAAATCTGCAATTAGGTTTAAGCCACCGCACATATCACCGTAAAGTGTTCCGTAACCAGTTGCAACTTCTGATTTGTTCCCTGTTGAAAGTAATAAGTAGCCATCTCTATTAGCTTTAAACATTAAAATAACGCCTCTTAAACGTGATTGTAAGTTTTCTTCTGCTAAATCACCTTTATCTTCTTTTGCAACATTTTCCATAAAGCATTTAAATAGTGGTGTAATCGAAACTTCTTCAGTAGATATGCCTGTATTTTTAACTAATTCAAGTGAATCTTTAATACTACCCTCTGATGAATACATTGATGGAAGCATTACTGTATGAACATTTTCAGCACCTAGTGCATCTTTTGCAAGAACTGCTGTTAGAGCTGAATCAATACCACCTGAAAGTCCAAGTATTACTTTCTTAAATCCGCAGTTTTCCATATATTCTTTTAATGCATAAGTAAGAACTTTATATTCTTGTTCTTCATCGGCCAAAAATTCTTCTTCTGTTGTGTGTTTGAAATCAACTTCGTAAGTTGCTTCTTCACAAATTGGAAGTTGAACAACTAATTCATTATCTTTATTTTTTACAAAACTTTGACCGGCATAAATGTTTTCATCAGCCATCATAATTGGGTTTACAAAAATAAAATCAGAATGAGTTGTGATATTTTCTATTAAACTTTCTGCACCTTTTATTGTGAAGTAGCTGTTTTTAGCTAAAATATACAAGTCGCAATTAATATTTTCACTATATTTTTCGCTTACGTAAACTTTTTTACTGTCGTATTCAAAATAATCATTTTTTACATCATAAACTTTTCCGTTTTGTACAAGAATAGTCCCGAAAACAAATGTTTTATTTGGATATTTTAAAGCTATTTTTTCGTAATAATCAAAAGATTTTTTAGAAAATTTTAAAGATGGAAATACCGATAGCCCGTCAAAATCCATATATTTGTCTAAAACTTGTTCATTGTAATTGAAATCTGCATATTTAAGTTTTAACTGAAAAATTTTAACGTTCATACTAATCCTCCAATTTTATGTAATTTGCGTTATCCCAACGCAAATCAAGATATTTAATTTTCTTATCAAGGTTAACGATTTGAGGTAAAATTGATGGAAGTCTTTTTATTCTATTAAAAATAGTATCGTCGACTTCGCCGAGTCTAATGTTAACTTCAGGTAATTTTACGTATACATCATTTGGATTTCTATAATCAATATATTCAATGTGTGATTTAGAAGTCGCTTCGATATTTTTTGCTAATTTTTCAATAAGTGCAATTTTATCAGGTGTCCAATGTCTGTAGTCATCACCTCGAACTCCATAAGAAAGAACCTTTATTGTTTTGTATTTTGGATCAAGAGGTAAATAATCTTTACCAATCAATTTTCCGCCTTTTGCAAAGAAAGCAACTGGTTCAACATCTGGAGCTGGTGCAATTGTTATTACTGGCTTTCTTTCTTTTATAATAACCAATAATCTTGCTGGTAACCAAAAACGACGGATATATACATCTTCTACTGGGTCAAGAAGTAATATATCCTTTTTTAGAATATCAGTATTGTATAAGTATATTGGTACTCTTGGAACTTGGTTTTGACGTAAAGCTCTTAATATCTTTACTGATGGAACGATGTTGTTGTTTACAATTTCAAGTGAGCCATTGTGTACGCTGTTGAACGCATTTGGACTCATATACCAATATTTTAATCTTAATGCAAAATATAGGCAGAATATTAGAAAAATTACCATAAAAAAGCGTAAAAGTTTTTTAAATCTTTTCAACCACGTGAAAGATTTACGAGAATGTCGCTCTTTCTTGTTTTGCAACATTCTTTGTCGTATATATTCTTCGCTATAAACTACATCATCTTTCTCATCAGACATTTTTATTTATTAAGCCCACAACTATTTAATATCGTCAACACAAGTGTATCATAATCAATTCCGATTGCCAATGCTTGAGCTGGTAAATCGCTTGTATCTGTCATTCCTGGGCTTGTGTTGATTTCTAAGAAATGAGGAGTTTCTCCTGTTACCATAAAATCTACTCTTGATACACCGCTACATCCTGCTGTAATGTGTGATTTTACTGCAAGGTCTTTGATTTTTTCTGTTGCTTCCTTGCTTAATTTTGCTGGAAGAATAAATTCTGATAAACCTTTTGTATATTTTGCATCAAAATCATACCATTCAGTTTTTGTCATAATTTGCAAAATTTCTGTAGCAAAGACGTTGCCCTCATTTTCAAGAACACCAACTGTTACAAAGAAACCATTTACAAATTCTTCAATTAATACATCATCGTTGTATTTGATTGCTTCTTCATAAGCTTTTTTCAATTCTTCAGGAGTGTTAACCTTTGTCATCCCAAAACTTGAACCCTCTGAAACAGGTTTAGTGATGATAGGGTATTTTAATTCTTTTGTTTTTTCTTCAACATCTTCGCCTTTTCTTACAAAGACAGATTTTATTAATGGAATTTCTGGGCAAGTTGCCAAAATTCTCTTTGTGTATTCCTTGTTCATACAAATTGAAGATGCCATAACACCACAACCTGTATAAGGTATTTTTAAAATTTCTAATAAACCTTGAATACATCCGTCTTCGCCGTATTTACCGTGAAGAGCAATGTATGCGTATTCGATTTTTTTATCTTTTAAAGTTTGAGCAATATTTTCGTCTACGTAAATTAATTCAGCATTGTTGTAACCTAATCTTTTTAATGCTTCAAAACAGTTTTTACCAGAATGTTTAGAAACTTCGGCTTCTGATGACATTCCGCCACAAAGTACTGCAACACGTGCGTTTTTATCTATTTTTGGAACAATATTGTACATATTTCTTTCTCCCTATCAGTTTTTTCGCCAAAGTATTTTACCTCTGGTCTTAATTTTACATTAAATCTTTCTTCAACTTTATTGTACATCATCAACATTAATTCTAATACGTCTGTTGAAGTTGCATTATTATCATTTATTATAAAGTTTGCATGGTTTTCAAAAACCTTAGCACCACCTACGGCAAATGATTTTGCACCAATCTCATCAAGCATTCTTCCCGCTGAATCTCCGTCTGGATTTCTAAAAATACTTCCAACATTTGGTAAGGATTGTGGTTGATGTGCTTTTCTAAATTCTCTATTGTTTATAATTGTTTGTTGAATTTCTTCTTTATTACCTTTTTTAAGTTCAAATTCTGCCTCTAAAAGTATGTATGGCTTTGTTTGAAGTATTGAAGTTCTATAGCTAAAACCTAACTCTTCTTTTGTTAATTCGATAATTTCTTTTTTTTCTGTATCAAAAATTTTTACTTTAATTAAAGTATCTGAAATACATTGTTTATGTGCAGAAGCATTCATATAGATATTTCCGCCAATCGTTCCTGGAAATCCTGACATAAACTCAAAACCTGTAAGAGAATTTTCCATACAAGCTCTAGATAAAACTGCTCCACGAACACCAGCAAGGGTTTTTATATAACAGTCTTTAATTTCAAAGGAGTCCATCTTTTGAGTGCAGATTATATCTTGGTTTACTCCCACAGATGAAAATAGTACATTTGAAAATCCTCCAAAGATTAAAGGGTTTTCTAATGTTTTTAATAGATAAGAAAATTCGTTAGTTGATTTAGGGTAGTAAATATTTTTTACTTTACCACCGATTCTAAAGTAAGAAACGTCTTTTAATTCTAAATCATGTCTAACTTCTATTTCCAAAATCTATTCCTTATCTAATTTAAGTAATTCTGGTCCTAATTGAGTAATTGTACCAGCTCCGATACCAATAATTACATTGTCTGAATTAATTGTTGGATAAAGTTTTTCTGCAACTTCAGCCATAGAGCCAGCAAAATATTCAACATTTTTCATCCCAGCCTCTTTACAATGTTCTACAAGTACCTTTGAATTTACGCCTTCAATTACGTCTTCTGAGGCTGCAAAGACATCTGTCACAATCAATTTATTAACAGGTTTTAATGCCTCGATAAACTCTTTCCAAAACTTTTGTAATCTTGTGTATCTATGTGGCTGGAATACAGCAATTACATCTTTATCTTTGAAGGCATCAAGTGATGCAATTAAAGATTTTACTTCTGTTGGATGGTGAGCATAGTCATCATAAATTAATGCACCTTTAACTTCTCCAACAAGTTGAAATCTACGTTTCATTCCTGTAAAGGTTGTGAATGCATCTTTTATTGTATTGATGTCAAAACCAGCTTCAATCAACGCTGCGACAACTGCTAATGTATTATAAACATTATGTTTTCCAATCATTTTAGTTTTGATATGAGCTATAAAGGCTTTATGGTAATGTAAGTCAAATTCTAAGAAACCAGCACCAATATTGATATTTTCAGCTGTGTAATCTGCCTCTTTATCAATTGCATAAGTTATAAACTCTTTTCCGACAAGTTGAAGAGTATATTCGCAATCTGTATTTATAAGCACTTTTGCAGATGGTTTTAATTTTGATATAAAGTTGTTGAAAACTTTAATCATTGAAGAAACACCCTCTGTATAATAGTCTACGTGGTCTTCATCAAGATTGTTAATTACACAAACATCTGGTAAATATTTTTGGATTGTACCGTCGCTTTCATCAAGTTCTGCTACAAAAACTTGGTCTGTGTTGTATTTTGCATTTGTGTCGATTTCAGGCAAAATACCACCAACTACGTAAGATGGACAGTATGCTGATTTTTCTAAAACATAACTTGCAAGACCACTTGTTGTAGTTTTACCGTGACAACCTGCAAAACCTATAAAACATTTTGATTTTTCAGAAATTTCTTTTAATAAATCAGAACGGTGATATATTTTTAATCCAAGTTTTTTAGCTTCTTGTAATTCTGGGTTAGATTCTCTAATTGCAGAGCTTACAACTACAATAGAATCTTTTGGAAGATTTTTTGCATCATGTCCAATATGAACCTTTGCACCTAAATGTTCTAATTCTAATATATATTTACTTGCTACAACATCAGAACCAGTAACGCTATAACCTTGCTCTAATAAGTATTTTGCAAGTCCACTCATACCAATTCCGCCAATTGCAATAAAATGATAATTTTGCATCTTTTTCCATCCCTTACTAATACCCATCTATTATACTACAAATGGCTATAGAATAATATTTATTACGAATTGTTACGCCTGAAATGCAATAATAGTTTAAAGATAGTGTTGATATTATTTAAAAAATTTGCTTAATTTTGTAACAAAAAGGAATGTTGC
>DBIX01000065.1:0-3142 GCA_002297005.1 Cyanobacteria bacterium UBA791
GCTGTAAAAGACGGTAGAATTAAATTTGTTCCAGAACGTTGGACTAAAAACTACTTAGGTTGGATGGAAAACATTCGTGATTGGTGTATTTCTCGTCAATTATGGTGGGGACACCAAATTCCAGCATACTACCACAACGAAACAGGCGAAATGATAGTTGCAAAAGAAAATCCAGATCCAGAACACTACACACAAGATACAGACTGTCTTGATACTTGGTTCTCATCAGGTTTGTGGCCATTCTCAACAATGGGCTTCCCTCAAACAGAAACAGATGATTTCAAAAAATTCTACCCAACATCAGTTCTTGTAACAGGTTTTGATATCATTTTCTTCTGGGTTGCTAGAATGATTACAATGGGCTTAGAATTCACTCACAAAGCACCATTTAGTACAGTTTACATTCATGGTTTAATCAGAGACGAAAAAGGTCAAAAGATGTCTAAATCTAAAGGCAACACAATCGACCCTGTAAAAATCATTGACAAATACGGCTGTGATGCTCTTAGATTCACTCTTACATCACTTTGTACTTATGGCGGTCAAGATATTAAGATTTCTGATGAACGTTTTGAATACGGTAGAAACTTTGCAAACAAAATTTGGAACGCTTCTCGTTTCGTATTGATGAACCTTGAAGGCGTTGATGATAACCCAATCGATATGAATAGCTTGACTATCGCTGACAAGTGGATTTTAGACAAATTAAACGAAACAACAAAACTTGTAAACGATAACATCAAGAATTACAGAATCGGTGAAATGGCTCACGTTTTATACGATTTCTTCTGGAATTCTTACTGCGATTGGTACGTAGAAATTGCAAAAATTCAATTACAAGATGAAAAACTAAAATTAAATACACAAAGAATGTTGAAACACGTTCTAGATATGTCTTTGAGACTATTACACCCAATTATGCCACATATTACAGAAAAGATTTGGCAAGCATTGGGCGTAAAAACTGACGTTACAGCATTAATCAAAGCTGAATACCCTCAATATAAGGAAGAATACCACTTCCCAACAGAAGCAAAGGAAATGGAACTTGTATTTGAAACAATTACATCTTTGAGAAATGTACGTCAAAGTTTCAACATCTCACCTTCAATCAAGGTTAACATTGAAGTTCTTGCACCAAGCGAAGAAAAACCTGTATTTGAGGCTGTAATTCCTTATTTACAACGTTTGGCAAGAGTTGAAAACGTTAAGTTCATTGAAAATACTGATAATTCTTCTAAAAAGAGCGCAACAGCAGTTGTTTCAGCTTCAAAAATTATCATTCCATTAGAAAACTTGATTGATATGGACGAAGAAATTGCTAGACAAAACAAGAAATTAGATAAATTGTTGAAGGAAAAATCTTCACTTGAAGGCAGAGTAAACAACCCTAAATTTGTTGAAAAAGCGCCTAAAGAGCTTGTTGAAGAAACAAAAGCAAAAATTGAAGAACTTTCTGGACAACAAAAAGCAATTGAAGATTTTATCAACTTGTTAAAGGCGTAGAAAATGCAAACTCTTGCAAGTGTGCGCAGTTATAAGATAGTATTGGCAAGCTTTTTGAGCTATTTGCCATCAAGAATTCTAGTAATTCTAAACTCACTTATGATTGTGCCAATCCTTGCGTATTTCTTGACCTCTGGCGAAATGAGTGTATTCCAAATTAGCATTGGTATACTCAATTTTGTATGCACTTGCTCAACCGATTGGATTGCAAAGTCAGTACTTCGATTTTATAGAAAATATCACAACGAAAATAGGTTAGATGAATTTTATTCAAATATCGCAATGATAGAATTTATCGCTATTTTAGGAGTTTTTGCAAGTTATTTTATATTTAAAGATTTTGTCAGCACAAAATTTTTAATCTCTAATAAAATATTCTTTTTAACACTTGTATTGGTTATTCCATGCGGAATTCGACAATTTTTATACCAATTACTTAGAATTTTAAAAATGCCTTATTGGTACGCAATTTCAATTATAATCTACCAATTAGCACTTTTGGGATTATTCTTTGCTTTTTCAAACTTAATACCAAAATCCTCTGCAATCCTTGTAGCAATGACATTTGCAGTAGCTTTTATTGATATAATTTTACTGTACAAATTAAACTTAAAACATAAATTAAGCATAAAATTTGACAAAAACATTATTAAAAATGTGCTTATATACGCAATTCCATTGATTTTCACAAATATTTGTATTTGGTTAATTTTGCATCTTGGAAAATTCATTTTGCAGTTCAATAAAGAAATCTTAAATACCGCTATTGTAGGTACAGCGTGGTTTTTCACAACAAATGCACTAACTCCGCTTTTTTCACTTCTTTTGTTTGCAATTTTTCCATTAATAATCAAACGATTTGAGAAAAAATATCGTTTAAAAGAATTTATGACAAGTGCTTTAAGACTATATATAGCAATGTTTTTGCCGTTTGTTTGTGTATTTTGTTTTTATTCTTTTGACATTGCAAAACTCGCTTTTAGGCAAGAATACTACTATTTAGGGTTGTTATTCCCGTTTTGTGCAATAACAATCTTCATTCACGAGTTTATGAAATTGATGAACATGAAATATCACTTAAAAAACAGAACCTACGTAGAAACCGCTATAAGTGTGCTTGTAGCAATTATTTGCGTTGCATTAAACTTCGTTTTAATAAGATATTTCAGCATTTTAGGTGTCGGAATAGCAATGTTAATCTCTATATTATTGCTTTTCACCCTAAATTCCTTTGTAAATTTCAAACACTTAAATTTTATTGTTCCATCAAGTATTTTTAAAACGCTTGGAGCATCAATATTAATAAGCATTTTAGCTTTTTCTATTGTGTTCTTGTTCACCTTCAAATTCAACAATAACTACATTATTGTTACAAGAATAATTGCATTTTGCTTGCTATACTTCGCTTTGACACTAAAATTTAAAAAACTTGTTCTACAATAAATATCTACGTTTAATTTTAAAGTTAGATTTATCTTGTAATAACTTGCCTTCAAGGTCTTTTAAATAGTCATTTTCAGCTTTTGTAGATTTATATCTAACATAAACTGTTTCTTTTTTATTACCTAGTATTTTTGTTTCCTTTGAAAGTCTGTAATTCGCTTGTGGCAAGCTGTTTTCTTTTATCAAAGGCGCA
>DBIX01000065.1:3233-4660 GCA_002297005.1 Cyanobacteria bacterium UBA791
TTGTTTATCCAATATAAATCCATTGAATGATAACCAGATTTATTAAATATGTCTTTCAAAATCTTAAAATCAGCCATAAATTTGTCGGTATTATCAATGTTTTTGTTGATAATTTTTGCACAGTCAACATAAACAACCAAATCCTTGACATCCAAGTATTTGTTCAATTCAGCCAATTTTGCCTCTGAATTCATATTTCTAAATTGAGCTAAAATTTCGTTTTGTATTTTTAATAAATCGCTCACTTCGTCTTTATATTCTGAATTCTTGCTAAGTCTTTCTAAACAAGCATTTGAGGCCACTATCCATTGTTTAAAATAGCCAAATTCTTCAGCTTTAGTCATTATAAATTTATTTTGAGTCATAAATTTTATATTTTTATAAATTGTCAAATAGTCAGTTGCCGTCTGAATGTCAGGCTTACTAAGAGTTTCATCAATGTCAAAATAAATTTTGTCACGTTGTTCTTGTGTCAAAGCTGGTGAAATAATATCTGCACATTGATGCAAACGTTTCAAGAGTTTTACAGGGTCAACAGAAGCATCCAAGTACATTTGAACCTCTGTTACATATCTAAAATAATTGAACATTCTTGTCTCAATATATTTTTCATCATTAGTCAAGAAATCCAATGATTTCAAGTATTTCAAGGATTGATTACCCGTAAAAATCAAAGGAACAAAAAATCTACGTGAAATCTGAAATCTTTCGCCTAAGAAAGACTCCTCAACCAAGTCCACAGACTTGATTTCGCCTGTTTTTGTATTTTTAATTCTTGCATAAAAATCAGGTACAACAGTTAATTCACGCGGAAAGTCGCTCATAGTCTTGTTATAAGTAATTCCTGAAGTATATGTAAATACAGGAGTTATATCATCAACAAAAACTTCATTAGGCTTAAAAACTAGAGTATAACTGACGTTTTGCCCTTTATAATCTTTTGTAGAATGTATAATTTGAACATCATTATTAAAGGCTTTTTCAATACCGTCAGCAATGTTTTCCATAGAAGAAACTTTTTTTCTTTCAAGCTCGTTTAGCTTTAAAATAGCGGGTTTATCCATTAAAAACAGCTTCTTGCTCTTTAAAAATACTATATGAGAATACAAATGATAAGCTGAAATCTTGTCTACTATTGCTCTTGAGGTCTTATAAGGATTTTCTCCGTCATATTCAAATTCGCCCAAATCCACGCCAACTGCAACATCTAAGTCATTTGGAATTGGATTATTTTTGATAAATCCGCTTCCATAATAATTTTTATAAAGATAATCCATATCCTTATATTGTTGTCTACAAAGGTTCATAACCCTATCTAAAGCGTTATCAATAGGTTTTATGCTCTTTTTAGCATAGCCAATAGCCTTAACATTCGTTTGTGGACTGATATACACCATCTTCAATGCATTGTCATGAATCAAAAGACA
>DBIX01000082.1 GCA_002297005.1 Cyanobacteria bacterium UBA791
CACGGATTGGGAAATAGGTAAAGTTTTTGGTTATACTCAACGGAACATTTTAGTTCCGTTTTTTATTGCGTAAAAGAGGGGCGAAGCCGTTGGCTTCGCCCTTGTTTAAATATCAAATTATTCAAATCTTTTAAAAATGTCGTCAACGTGTTTTAAATAAGCATTATAATCAAAGCAGTTATTAATTTCTTCTTCTGTCAAATGTTTCAACACATCAGCATCTTCCAATAAATTCTCTCTAAAATTGCCGTCATTATCAAAAGCATCTAATGCGTTTCGTTGAACTAATCGGTATGCATCTTCTCTTGTTATACCTTTTTCTACAAGAGTTAGCATAACTTTTTGTGAAAATACGATTCCGCCAAATGAATTTGCATTTTTCTTCATATTTTTTTCATTAACTTTAAGGTTTTCAATCAATCCTATAAATCTATTCAACATAAAATCGATAAGAATTAGGCTATCAGGGAAAATAATTCTTTCTGCTGAACTATGAGAAATATCTCTTTCGTTCCAAAGCGGAATATTTTCTAACGCTGCAATCGAATTACTTCTAACGACTCTTGCAAGTCCGCATAAGTTTTCACAAGTGATAGGGTTTTTCTTATGAGGCATTGCAGAAGACCCTTTTTGAAGAGTAGAAAAGTCCTCTTCCAATTCTCTGATTTCTGTTCTTTGTAAGTGTCTAATTTCTGTTGCGAATTGTTCTATCACGCTTGCAATAAGTGCAAGGTTTTGAATATAGAACGCATGAATATCTCTTTGGATAATTTGTGTAGAAATTCTTGCTGGTTTTAAACCCAATTCACGACAAGTAATTTCTTCTACGCTTGGGTTAACGTTACTATATGTACCAACCGGACCAGAAATTTGTCCAACTCTAGCATTTTCAGTAGCTTTTTCTAAATTAGATTTTGCTCTTTCAAGAATATCAACCCAATTTAAAAGCTTTAATCCAAATGTCATTGGCTCGGCTTGAACACCATGAGTTCTTCCTATACATAGAGTGTTTTTATAAACAAACGCTTTTTCTTTCAAAAGTTTCAATAATCTATCAAAATCCTTGAATAAAATATCGCTACTTTCCCTGATTTGAAGAGCAAAAGCGGTATCTATAACATCAGAACTTGTAAGACCCACGTGCATGTATTTTGCGTAATCACCAAGACTTTCATTTACGTTAGTTAAAAACGCCAAAAAGTCATGTTTTATCTCGCTTTCGATTATGTTAATTTTTGTTAAGTCGAATTTTGCTAATTTTGAAATTTGTTCATAGTCGTTTACAGAAATTACACCAAGCTCTGAATAAGCCTTGCAGACTGCAATTTCGACCTTTAGGTAATACTCAAATCTTGTTTGAATATCCCAAATTTTCTTCATTTCTTCTCTTGAATAACGTTCTATCATACAAATATCATACTACAAAAAGGCAATATTTTGAAAGAAAAATACTTTATATAAGTATGAGAGATTAAAGAGGACATTTAGCATGGCTGAAATTAATAACGATATTAAAAAATCATTTGGTTATCTAACAGATCCTGTTGAAGCTAATCAAAAAGAAAACAAAGCTAAAATTGCTAAAATGAAAGCTGAGCAAGATGCAAAGGCTAAGTCTCTTTTCGTTCAATTAGAAGAACAACGTGAAGTTTATGCAAACGCTAGAGATTCTTACTATCACGCAAAATCAGATAACGCAAAATTAAAGAAACAAAATAAATTATATCAAAGTAACGCTTTCATTCGTGAAAAAAATCAAGAAAAATATGATGCGTCTACAATTACAATGAAAGAAGCTTATGCAACTAGAGATGCTGAATTAAGCAGATTACAAAGAGCAACAGATAGCTATTGTTCTGCTCAAAGATTTGCAACTCAAATTAGTATTTTCGCAGATTAATTCTAATTTGTTAAGTATTTTTAATCTCATGTGTTGATTTTTTTCTTTTTTTTTATATCATTATTACAGAGATATAAATAAAAAAGGAAGTTTTGAAATGACAATCAACTTAAAAAACAAAGCATCAATCGTTAAAAAATATGGTAAAGACGCTAATGATACAGGTTCTGCAAGCGTTCAAATCGCTATGATGAGCCAAAAAATTATTGAATTAACAGAACACATGAAAGCTAACAAAAAAGATTTCGCTACAAAAAGAGGTCTTTTAATGTTAGTTGGTAAAAGAAAAAGACTTTTATCATATTTAAAAGATACTAACTTAGATGGTTACAGAGAATTAGTTAAAAAACTAAAAATCAGAGGTTAGTTCTAGAAAAAATGTATTTTAAAACGGCGTAAGCATTAGCTTACGCCGTTTTGTGCTTTTGTAAAACCACCTACAAATTCTTTATCAAATCTTTGTTGATTTCTTTCATCATTTCTTTATCATCAAGTTTTATAGCATAGCTCATCGCTTTTTGTAATAAAGATTTGGCTTTATCTTTTTTATTATAGTCAGTCATTAATTGACCAGCACGTTTATAATTTATTGCAACCTTGTCATCAGAATTTGTCTTAGAATAATTTTGAATAGCATCAGAGTAATACTTTAAAGCACTCTTTGGCATATTAAATTTATCATAAGCAGTTGCAGTATTACTTGATACAAAGCCTTTAACTTTTGGTTTATCAGATCTTTCCGCAATATTTTCAGCCTCTCCATAAAAATCAAAAGCTTTTTTATCATATTTATCTGCAAACATGTTTGCCATTTTTGTCAAGAAAGTTGATTGAGCTTCGTCGTTTTCTGCCTCACCAGCATAACCAATTGCAATAAAGTAATGGTCAATAGCTGGTTCAAACTCGTTTACATCATCATAGATTTTTGCCATAGAGTAATGTGTTTGGAATTTCAGATTTTTATCATTTGAATTTTCAAGAGTTTGTTGATAGCAAATTAAAGCCTCTGGTAATTTATCTTGTTTGTCATAGATTTTGCCCATTTCAAAAGTAATTTTTGGCTTAATTTCTTTATCTTCTGCAGTATCTGTCAAAGCTAAAGCTTCTCTGAATTGTTCTATAGAAGCTTCTTTTTTAGCTTTAATAAATTTAGTTTTTAAATCCTTATCTTTATCTTCAACCTTTTTAGGTTCTACTTTTGTTGAAGATGCAGGAACATCAGGATTTGCTTTTTTAGTTTCATCCTCTTTCTTTTCAGGGAAGTTTACCAAAAAGTCTACGTTAACTTCTTCATCATCGTATTTATAGTTAACATCCTGTAAGAATACAGCATCAACCCAGTTTTGGACAACCTTTGAATCTTTATTCAAGGTATCAGAAATGTATTTATCAAGTAATCCACCGGCATTTTTTAAGTTAGCTTGAATTAATTTGATATTAGGTGACTCTTTTGCTACTTGTTTTTTGATCAATCCAATATAATCGTCAACTTCTTCCATTAAATCATCTGGAGTTGCGATAGCTATAGCGGTATTCTTAAAATCTTTTAGAATTTGAGCAATATTAATCTTTGTACTACGTTGGCTTAACGGAGTATGAGATTTACACAAACCATTTTCATTTGTGATTTCTGAATGTTGTTGAGGAGTTTGCACCAAATTAGAACGAGTAGCTTCTGCACTCGGTAATTGAGTTTGATTTTCTTGCGTATAAGCTAAACCTTTACTTTGCTGAAGGTTATCACCTTCCTGCTCAGTTTCAGTAGAGGCTTTTTTAGCTTCTTCCTCATTATTAACTTGAGGTTTGCTTATTGGATACTGTCTAGGTCCAATCTTTGGTATCATACGTTAAATTTTCTCCCCAATTTAAACATATCTCTATTCACATTATCTCATTTTGCTAAATAAATTAGACCATTCATTTAGTGTACTTTTTTTATTTAATGATAAATTTTTAAAAGTCCATATTTACTACGATAAAAAGATGTAGTATAATATTACGAAAAAACCCTAAAGGATTTATTAAATGAAAAATTTTCTCGGCAAAATAAAGAACTTCACAAAGCAAATAACAGAAGTTGAAAACAATTTATATACTGGTAAAAAAGATTTTTTAGAAATTTATGAACGTAATGCCGAGTTAGAAAAAGAAATCGAAGAAAGAACTTATGAGTTAAAGGTTGCTAATCAACGTATGTTAACCTTGCAACACATCTGGGATATGATGAACTCTGCAAAGCCTATTTCAAGTGTTTTAAAAACGACAGTAGAAACACTTCAAACAGAATTAAACTATTTGAGTTGTGTAATTTTACAAAAAGAAAATGATGAAGATGGGGAGTTTTCAAAAATTATTGCAATGTCAGAGGACGATACTGCAGATAAGTTTTCAAAACTTTTTAAAGGTCATCTAAATTCAAATAGATTACTATATGATAAAAATAAACTTATTTGGAAAGCTCTTAGCAAAAACGAAATTACACACAGTAAGGATTTAAGAGCAGGACTTGATTCTATTTTCGTTGACTTAGACGAAGAAACAATGGAAAGCATTTTATCAAATGCAAAATGCCGTTCATTTATTGTTCTTCCTCTAAAAACTATTAACAAGGACTTTGGTGTTCTTTGTGTAATGTCTTATAGAGAAGAACTTACAGAGGGGGAACTTGATTTCTTAAAATTATTTGCAAGACAAATTGAATTAGCACTAACTATCGTAAATCTATTCCAAGTTGTAAAAGACCAAGCCGTAACTGATGCTTTAACAGGTTTGTACAACAGAAGATATTTCCAAGAGTGTCTAGAAAAAGAAGTTACTCGTGCAAAACGTCAACATCAGCCATTTACAATTATTGGTATCGACTTAGACCACTTAAAACATATTAACGATAAATTTGGTCACTCATTAGGCGATTTGGCTATTCAACAAATTTCAAAAGTATTAAAACAAAATGCTCGTTCAATCGACGTTCCTGTAAGAATGGGTGGGGAAGAATTTAACGTACTTCTTCCAGGGATTGATTCTACAGGTGGTATGAAAGCCGCAGAAAGAATTAGAAAAGCTATTGAGGATTCGCCTATAGAAATTGTGGGTAAAATTACAGCAAGTTTAGGTGTGGCAACATTTTTAGAACAGTCTGATGATGTTGAAGAATTGCTTGAATTAACTGACCAAGCAATGTATCAATCAAAACGTAATGGTAGAAACCAAGTTACGTTAGCTAAAACAAATAATCAATCTTCTTGGCAAGAACGTGCTATCGATGCATTTATCGATATTTTATCAAAACAACGTGTTCCAGTTGACGAAAATATGTCTAAAGAATTATGTGAAAAACTTAAAACTACAACTGCAGATAGCAATTCTCCAAAAGAAATGGTATACACAGTTGCAGATATGTTAGCCAAAACATATAATCCAACACATAATGACGGTTCAACTAAATCAAAATTACTTATTGCGACAATGTTGGCAAAACATTTTGAGTTAGCTCCAGAAGAATTAGACAATTTAAAAGTTGCAATGTTATTATACGATATTGGAAATTTGATGTTACCAAAAGAACTTCTTCAAAAGAAAGAACCTTTGACAGAAGAAGAAAAAGCACATATTAAGGAGCATCCAGTTATTGCAGCTAGAGAAATTTTAAAACCAATTTCAAATATACAAGATGTTATACCAATTATTGAAAAACATCACGAAAATTGGGATGGAACAGGTTATCCAAACCAAATGAAAGGACCTGAAATTCCTCTTGTATCTCAAATTATTCTTATTACAGATGCATACTTTGCAATGATTGAAAAAAGAAGTTATAGAGATGGAATGCCAAAAGAAAAAGCTCTTGAAATCATAAAAGAAGAAGCTGGCAAGAAATGGAATGAAGCTCTTGTAAAAGAATTTATTCATCTTGTAAGCAAACACGAAAACTCTATAAATTTAGGAAACCCTTAAATTTTAGAAAATGTAAATTGCAATAAGAGCAAAAATTATAAGCGGAATATTAAAGTGCAAAAATGTTGGTATACAAGTATCTTTAATATGGTCGTGTTGTCCGTCTGCATTCAGCCCAGAAGTTGGACCTAAAGTTGTATCAGAAACCGGCGAACCAGCATCACCCAACGCTGCAGTAGCTGACATCAAAATAATTGACGCAGGTACAGACAATCCCAATTTTACACAAATAGGAACGAATAAAACTGTTAAAATAGGAATAGTACCAAAAGAAGTACCAATACCCATAGAAATAAATAATCCAATTAATAACATCGCAAATGCTGAAATAAACTTGTTCCCCTCTAAATGTGGAGCTACTGAATTAAGCAAAGTCTCAATTCCACCGCCCTCTTGTAATACAAGTGCAAACCCAGCTGCAATAAGCATTACAAATGCAATATTACCCATTAATGAAATGCCTTGATTAAATAAGTCATCAGATTTTCTATGATCAACAACTCCGGTTGCAAAAATTATAGTTAAACCAATTACAGCACCCAAGGGTAAAGAACTTGTAATTAATTGGGTTGCAAGTGTTGCAACTGCTGCTATTATAACCATCAAATGCTTTTTACTAAAAGTTATGTTCTCTAATTCATCCTCTGCCTCAAGAATTGTGACATCTTTATATTCCCTAGGTTTTCTATAGCTTACGAAAATAGCAATTAATAAACCAGTTATCATAGCCAAACCCAAGAACCAGTTTACATGCCATACGTCTTTCATCGTAACTGACATACCGCTTTTTGTCATATAATCTGCAATTAAGCCTTGAAAAATAAGACCGAACCCTGCAGGAATAACAATATATGGCGTTTTTAAGCCAAAAGCTAAAGCAGAAGCTATCATTCTTCTATCAATTTTTAATTTATTCATTAGTGATAATAATGGTGGTATTAAAATTGGAATAAAGGCAATATGAATAGGTATCAAGTTTTGAGAAGCAACTGCCATCAAAATAATTACTAATACCAAATATCTTTTTTTACCGTTTATGATTTTTTCTAAAAATTTTGAAATTAATGTTGCTAAACCTGTTGTTGTAATTGCAGCAGCAAAAGTTCCTAACAAAATATAAGATAGTGCTGTTTCAGAATTAGCACCCATTCCGCTTATGAATAAATTCATTGTTTTTGTAAATGTAAAATGTGACAACATTCCAGCAACAATAGTAGATAAAATAATCGACAAAATTACATTAACTTTGCACAAACATAATGTGCAAAGTATGATTACTGATACTAATATTGGATTTAACAACAAACTATAGTCCATAAATCAATAATAGCACTTAAAGTATATTTTAAAAGTTAATTACTCAAATAAGTAACAAAAGTAAATGCATTAAATTCCATAGAGCCAAACATAATCTTTAAATGATTATTTGGAGCTTCTTCATATTTTAGAAAATATATTTCTTCAGAACCAAAATCATCCTCTGTTTCATAAGCTTCAGTTTGAGCTATCATTCTGTAACCTTGATAGAATTTTAGATAAACTTTATTATTAACTTTTTCCCCAATAACTTTATAATGTCCGGGGATAAGTAATTCTCCGTCTACTACAATTGGAACAGGTAGATTTAAAAGTGGAATAGCAGTATTTATATTTTTAAGAAGTTCTACATCGCTTGAAGATTGATTTAATTCAGTCCCCTTCATAGGTTTAGGGCCTCTTTTAGATTTGTTTTTCTTCTTTTCTAATTCAGTCATTACCTCTTCAAACTCTTTATTGGTAATAGGTTTTTGCCCATCCCAAGCATTGTCTGGATTACCTATAGAGCTCCAGTCAACCTCTTCTGCATAAACAATTCCTGTAGATACAAAAATTGCAAGTATTAGTAGACATAACAAAATTTTTCGCATATAATATACTATAATGTTTTTAGAAAAAAAGTAAAATTCTTTACTATTTTTAAAGAACTAAAACAGTCGACAAAAAAGGATTTTTTATGACTAATACTCTTGTTTTCATAATTATTGCCATCTCAATTGGTTTTATAGTATATCTTTCATATCTTTTGGTTTCTTTTACCCAACCAGGATATAAAAAAGAACTTCAAATTAGTTTAGCTGATATGCTAAAACAAATTGAAATGTTGTATAGACAAAAAAAATACGAAATTGTTGAAAACGTATCTATTGAATATTTAAAAAGCCAACCAGATGCTTTACCAATTAGAGAATATTTGGCAAAAGCTTTTTATTCAAGAGATAAAATTTATGATGCTATTAGCACAATTTTGCTTATTCTTGAAAAAGAAAAAGATAACGTATCAATGCACGTTTTACTTGCAAAATGCTACAAGAAAATAAATCAAATTTCAAAAGCTATCAATGAATACAAACTAATTCTTGAGATGGATCCTGAAAATAATATTGCAATTAGAGAATTAGCAGATATTTATCTTTCTCAAAATCAAAAAATATCTGCGATGAAAATGTTCAAAAAATACGAACAATATGTTGACAGTAATGCAGAACTTTTAAAAGTTAAGACTATTTTAGCTAATTTGCATGTTGATTTAGAGGAATATGATGAAGCTTTTGAAGAATTATTTGCAATAAAAGAAATTTATCCAGAAGATGTTGATATTAACAAAAAAATCATTGAATTGTATATAAAAACAAAAAAATTTGATGATGCAATAAATTTATGTGATGAACTTTTAGCAAGTGCTCAAGACGATAACTTCTCATTGTGGTTATTACAAAATCTTGTAAATATTAATTATGCACTAAAAAGATATGACGAAGCATTAACTTACGCTGAACAATTATTTGAACATCCATTTGCAGATAAAGTTTCAACAAGAGCTTTAATTGCAAAAATGTATATTTTAAAAGGGGAATTTAATAAAGGTTTAGATTATTTATTAGTTCTTGCTGAAAGCAATCCTGAAAATGTTGAAATTAGAAAAATTCTTGCTCAAGCTTATAGAGATGAAAAACAATATACAAATGCCGTTACAACTTATAAAGAAATCTTAGACTTAGTTCCACCAAGAGAAGTTGCTCTTGTACATACAGATATGAGTAATTTGTACGTTGAATGGGCAATGGATTTGTTTGACCAAGGTGAATATACAGAATGCTTTAAATTATTCCCTCTTGCAATTCAATATGATGAATCAAATCCTGCTATTTACTTGCAACTTGGTAAAGTAAATATGCATATCAAGAGCTACAACGAAGCAATTACACAATTGAGAAAGTCTTTAGAACTAAATCCAGAACAGGCTGAATGTTATATTTATTTGTCTGAATGTTATGAAGTTATTGAAAATATTTACGAAGAAAAAATCGCATTGTTAAAAGCTATTAAATACGATAGCGAAAATGCTTATGCTCACTACAGATTAGCAAGATTATATGCAAGACAAAGAGATGTAGAAAACGAAATTGCCTCTCTTAAAAAAGTTCTTCAACTAGACCCAAATCATATTGGAGCAAGACATCAATTAGCACTTATTTATGAGGGTCAAGGTCAAATTACAGATGCTATTGAAATGTATGAATCAATTCTTAAACTTGATCCTGAAAATGAAACAGCTAAAGAAAACTTAGCTATGTTAAAAGACGAAAATTAAAAAATATTATTTTTATCAATAATAAAAAAGAGCTACTTAAAAGTAGCTCTTTTTTTAGTACATATTCATTTCCTTATAGAGGATTAATTTTAGGAGCTTTAATAAGTTCTAAAATAGCTCCGCCGATAGATTCGTTTGGATCAAATGGTGGATCTTGTGGTGGTTCTTTAATATTATCTGCCAACATTTTTACAAGAGGTCCAAATGTATCAGGAACTAAGATTCTTCTATAAACTCCTGATAAAAGTGATTGTACGTTTGGAGAACGGTTTTCATTGAATTTTGAAAAAGTTCCATAGTACATTTTATCAACGCCTTTTACATTCTCCATAGCCATAGAATTTGCAATATATAAACCCTCGCAAATTTCAGCTTCATCTTTTGCGTTGTTTAACATTTCTGCCAAAGCTGGAATAGCTTTTTCTCTAGCATTTACAAATAGATTAACCTTGTCATTATCAAATTGGCAGTATGGTTTTTCTTTTGTAGACATTATTGGCTTTTTGAAAACTCTGTCTTTTGGTAATTCAAATTTGTCATTATCTTCTTTTGTAACATGTTTTTCGGCTACTGCTTGAATTGGCTTTTCAGATTTTTGAAAAACATCTTTTGCTGGCTGGTTAAGGTCTACGCCACTTGAAAATGTAATTTTTGGCATGTTACCTTTAAACATCAAGTTTTGCTTTGATTTTAAAAGCATTGTGCTTTTGATTGCGTTTACTTTCATTTTTTCTTCCTTTATATTTAATCTACCTTTTTATTATTTTTAAATTGTTTTTGGAATGCATCTCTGATGTATTCAATTACTGCTCCACCAACCTCTTCATTTGGGTCATAAGAAATATTCTTATGTGGATTATGTACATTATCCATCATCGTTTTTACTAGTGGTCCAAAAGCATCAGGATTAAGTGTTTTTCTGTAAAATCCTGATAGGAATGTTTGAACATTTGGGGATTTGTCATTGTTAAATTTTGACATTCTATGATACAAAGCTCCCATATTTTTTGTTCCATTTTCAGCCATTTGGTCTGCAATAAAAATGCATTCTGTTTTTTCGGCTTCTGTCTTAGCATTGTCAATTAAGCTTGCTAATCTTGGAATTGCCATTTCTTTGTTACGTACAAAACAATCGATTTTATTGTTATCAAAAAGAGCAAAAGGACGAGTAGCCGTAGGTAATTCGCAAGGCTTGTATGTCTTTGGCATAAATTCTTTTACTATTCTTTCGGGTGTGTATCTAGTCGATTGTATCAATTTCTTTTTCCTGTTTTATATCGTCATAACTTTGGAATACTTTTGTTATTCTGTTGTAAACATCATGCAAGAATGTCCTTGCTTCAAAGGTTCGTTTCGATTGATCTACTTTCTTTTCTTCCTCAACCTCTTTCGGTTCGTATATTCCAAATAGAGAAATAATCTTTTTCTTCGCCTCTTGAAGTTTATCTGAAACCTTCTTTTCTATAGAAGCTTTTAGCTCACCAAACATTGCCGTTAATTTATCTTGTATATCAAATACTTTGTTAAGAAATTTTCCAGTAAAATTCATTACATTTGCTGGCATATTTTTTATAAAATTAGTGGCGGGGATTAAAACCTTGTTAAACAAAACAACCGCTGGTTTTGCTAAAATCGATTGCATTTGTGCTAGTTTTGATGCCATAGCAGAAAGCCTTTGAGTAACAGCCATCATATTTGATTCAAATTTTGCTAAAGCTTGCAATCTGTTCTGATAAGCTTGTTCATTTTGTTGTGCACGAAGCTTCTGTGCTCTTAACATCGCTCCTATTGCAGCACACTCATTCCAACTCATTTCTCCAGGTTTTGCACTAAAATCAGCTTTTTTACTTGCTGAACTCATTCCACCTGAACAAATTGGACACGCTCCTGGTGGCAATCCGTGTGGACATAGACCGCCTGAGGCTTTATTTGTTTGTACGGCTAGAGGAGTACTCATTTTTTAACACTTCCATTAAGACTAACGATGTGTGCCAAATTTCGACAATTGGGGTAAAAAACTCATACTCAATTTTCAGGGTAAAAAGTATTAATGCCTTACTTTGCTCGAAGATTGGCGAATTTATATAGCATTCCGGCTTTTACGGCTGCGGCACAGCTGAAGATATTCACTTCATTTCCTATGATTTTATCGTATTTTAAACATGGTTTATAAACAATAAAAAATTAGTGTATTGTTAACATTTTTTAAAAATAATGTTAAGTATCTGCCTTAAATTTAAAAATAGTGTATTATGAATATGATATGGAAAATTTATACGAACACGTACCACCTACGAAACTTAGAAATAAAGACGAAAAATTCACACCACCAAAAACAGATGCGTTTTGGCTTTGGGTTGCAGATTATGTTTTCTTTCACATGATTGAAAATAGATTTTTCGCTTTAAGATATAAAAATGCAGATAAAGTTTTTAATAGAGATACATCTGCACCTACAATATTGTTTGCACCACATACAAACTGGTGGGATGGTCTTGTTGGTTATAATCTTTGTAGAAGATTATTTAAAAAAGAAATTCGTATTATGGTAGAGGAACTTAACCGTTTTCCATTGTTGAGAAGATGTGGAGCATTTTCTGTTAATAAAAAATCTGCTCAATCTTCTATGCCAGCACTTAAGTTCGCATCAGAAACTATTGGTGATTTAAATAACTTCTTGTATATTTTCCCACAAGGAATTATTATGCCACCAAATTATAGACCAATTGAATTTCAAACAGGTATAACTTATATCGCACAAAATGCAGTAAAGAAATTTGGCAAAGTTAACTTAGTGCCTATTGCAGTAAATTATATGTTCTTAAGAGCAAATAAACCTGAAGTTTTGGTTGATTTTCAAGAACCAATTCTTCTAGAAGATGCAAAAGTTGATAGAAAAGAATATACGCAATATTTGGCAGATATTTTATCAAAAGCTTGTGATAATCAATTTAAAGAAATCTCTGAGGGCAAACTTCAAGATTACGAAACATTGTATCAAGAACCACTACAATGGTATAGAAAAATTGAACAAAGATTAAAACATATTGAAATTAAAGGCTCTGGCGTATAATGGAACTTGTTTTTGGATTTATTATAAGTATCCTTTTAGGAATTATAGGTATTATTCCTGCGAGATTTTTTAAAGTTTTTTGCAAACTGGAATTGAATAAATTTGTAGCAGTTATATTAGCAATGGTTTTATCTCTAATTGGAATTCTTTTATCATTTTTTATTTCTTACTTTTTTGGATTTAAAGTCGAAAATTTTTCATTATTAACACTTTCTATAATTTACTTTGGTTCATACTATATATTAAAGTATATGTAGTTTTATGTCACCCTGAATTTATTTCAGGGTCTTACCAACGTAGAGTTTTGACATACAACTAAAATATATTTTTACGCATAATTTATACATTTTTAGCTGGTAAGATGCTGAAACAAGTTCAGCATGACAGTAAATTTTTTGCTTGTGCTTCTGCTCACTTGTTTTGCTCCTGTCAAATCACAGATTTGAAACGTCGCTGATATTATGTTGCGTCTTCCAAAGACTTGCACTTCTGCAAGTCTTTTCAGACTTCACATCGGCTTACGCATTCAATAAAAAAGGGCTCTTTCGAGCCCTGTTGTAATCAAATACCTTTTCCT
>DBIX01000044.1 GCA_002297005.1 Cyanobacteria bacterium UBA791
TTTATTCGCTGAAGCCATCAAAAGATTTAAAAAACAAAATACTACAGTTGGATGAATTAAAAAAATAATTATAGTTATATCATTAATAATAATGATATTTTAAATAATTTTTATGGGGAATGGAGAATCGTTTAATGTTTAAAAGAACGAATTTATTAGTTATTGGTTTATTATTGATGCAATTATTTATACCGGCATTTGCAAAAGCGGATAAATGCATCACACATTGTAATCCTTGGGAAGAATACCAACCTAAAAAACACGAGGTAATATTTTCACAAGAAATGTTTAAGGTTAACGCAATTGACCCAAATACAGCAACAAACCCTAGCGGAAGTAGTTTTCCAGGGGTACGAGGGGCAAACCAACTAGTAATTTATACTCCAAAATTTGGTACTTCAACAGATACAAATGAATACGGTGGCGAAGCAATTGTACAAGGTAATACAGTTGTTAGCTTGAGTGGTGCTGATTCTCTAATTCCTAAAGACGGTATCGTTATTAGTGGTCACGGTCGTGCTAAAAAATGGATGAACGAAAACCTTATGGTCGGGACAAAAGTTAGCATCGACAAATATAACAAAACTATTACTGCATATATAACTTCAGAAAGCTTTATTTATGATGCACAAGAAAAGATTAAAGAAGCAAATTCAATGATAAATTACTATGAAAGTAATTTATTAAACTATGATTCATCTCTTCCAAAAGCTTATATTTCAAGAGCAAATTATTTCTTAAAACGTGCAAAATATAGCCCACGTAATGTTCAAAAATATTCAACATTATCAATTGAACACGCAAACGGTGCTATTGCAAGCTCTGTACCTTTTAAAGAAAGCGAATTAAAAGGGGTATGGATTAGACCAACAGCAACTTCTAGAACAGCAATTATTAATACTCTTAACGATATGCAAAAAACAGGTATTAATAACATTTTCCTAGAAACTTTTTATCATGGTAAAACAATTTACCCAAGTAATGTAATGAAAAGTTATGGTTTTACTCCACAATACGAATACTTTACAGGTTTTGACCCACTAAGAATATGGATACAAGAGGCTCATAAACGTAATATTAAAGTAAATATTTGGTTTGAAAGCTTTTACGTAGGAAATAAAAATCCAGCGGATTATCCTGATTCTGTTTTAGCTAAAAAGCCTGAATGGGCAAACGTAAACAGACGTAATGCGAACAAACCTGGACTACATCCATCTTTATCTGAACATAACGGATATTTCTTAGATCCTGCAAATCCTGACGTCCAAGACTTTGCATTTGCATTGATAAAAGAAATTGTAATCAATTATAGACCTGATGGTATCAACCTTGATTATATTAGATACCCTCAATCAATTTCAGGCGGTTATGCCGGATATATTGATTCAAACTGGGGATACACAAAACATGCAAGAGAAGAATTTAAAGGATTATATGGTATTGACCCTTATGATATAACAGCAAAGGATTCTCGCTGGGATTTATGGTGCAAATATAGACAAAATAAAATTGAACAAATGGTTCAAAAAGTAAGTTGTCTATGTCGTTCACATAAGGTTACTTTCACAGCTGTTGTATTCCCAAACCTAAAACAAGCAACAGAAGTAAAACAACAAAACTGGGCAAAATGGGCACAAGCTGGCTTGGTTGATGGATTTACTCCTCTATTTTTAACTTGTGATCCAAAAACAATGAAACAAATGGTTTACGAATTTAGAAAACATATTTGTAATACTAATACAAAACTTTATGCAGGCTTGTTCGTAACATTTATGGGAGGTGCAGAAGAAGACCTTATTAGACAAATTCACGAAACAAGAAAAGTAAATTTAGGTGGTGTAATCATATTTGACTATGCACACTTTGCGGAAAAATACAAAAAAATACTTCAATGTAGTGCTTTTGATGCAAGCCAATGCAAGGTTACAGTACCTAAAACAGTAAGTTCATACAAAACTAATAACAAATAGGTGGTAAATTATGTGTGAAGAAGAAAATACAGAACAAAAAAGAGAAAAAAGACCTTTTTTAGGTATTACTTTTGAATGTTGTAATGTATATGCAAGAATTTATAAAAATAAAGACGGCACAGCATACGTAGGTCGATGCCCTCGTTGTATGCGACCAATCAGAGTTCCGATTGGTGAGGGCGGTACAGGACAAAGATTTTTTAGAGGTAGATAATATGGACAAACTTAGAAAAGAACACGAATTAATTGATATTTTTTACAATCTTACAAGCATTCCATCACCATCTCTACACGAAGAAAAAGTTGTAGATTGGGTTAGAGAATTTTGTAAAAAAGAAAATTTAAATTTTATGACTGATAGCTATAACAACGTAGTTATCAAATTACCAGCAACAGATTCTACAAAACCAATGATGGCATTGTCATCACATATGGACGTAGTTGGAGATGATTCACCTGTTACACCAACTCTAGACGGAGATTTTATCCACGCAAATAATAGAACTCTTGGTGGTGATGACAAATTTGGCATGTCTGCAGCGTTAAAATTATTAAAAGATACGAAAAATTCTGATATGAAACACGGCGGACTTGAAGTTGTATTCACACGTGACGAAGAAAATGGAATGAGCGGTATTCATAACTTTGATTTCAACAATCTTGAATCAAAATATGTAATAGTTTGTGATGCAGATGAATTCGGTGTTTTACAAGTTTCAGGTGCAAGTTATTGCAACGGTCATGTCGAAATTAATTGCAAAGGTGGTCACTCAGGTATTGAAATTGCTGATAAAACAAAACCAAATGCAGCAAAATTGATTGCCGAATTATGTAATGAAATTCCACAAGGTGTTTATTATGCAGATGAAACTGGCGTTGTAACATCAATCAACCTTGGCGGTATCAAAGCCGGCGACATTAAGGTTACAAACGTGTTAAACCCACATGCAGAAGCTTCATACTCAATTCGTAGTGCTGATTTAGCAAAAGAAAATGAATTAATTGCCAAAGTTATGAAAATTGTTGAAGAATTTAACAAAAAATATGATGGAATAGCGAAGGCTGATGCAGTATTTAAACAAAAAATGCCAGCTTTTGAAAAATCAAATGATACGTACATTCCAGAAGTTTTTGAAAAAGCAGCTAAAAAACTTGGCGTAAAATATGAAATAAATTCATTCCACGCAGGAGCTGAAACACATATTTATTGCCAACACAAAAACGCTAAAGGTGAAACATTCATCCCATTCTTGTTGGGACTTGCAGACCTTTATAATATGCATTCAGCTGATGAAAAAATTGATTACAAAAGCTTCTTGAAAGGCTATGATTTACTAAAGGAATTTTTCTTCGAGTTCAACAAATAAATCAACAACCTTAGAATGAATATTTTCAATTGAATCGACCGAGTTAATTACTTTAACTCGGTTTGGTTCTTTCTTAGCTATTTCTAAATAGCCATTACGAACTCTTTCAAAAAACTCTTTGCCAGCAGATTCCATTCTATCTTTTTCTTTTCCAACTCTTGCCATAGATGTTTCTACATCAATATCAAAAACAAAAGTTAAATCAGGTTTTAAACCGCTAGTGGCAATGTTATTTAGCATGTTAATTCTATCAACATCAAGCTGTCTTCCATAACCTTGATATGCAACTGACGAATCAGTATGTCTATCAGAAATTACTATTTTACCAGCCTCAACGTTTTTCTTTACAATTACATCAACATTTTGAGCTCTGTCAGCTAAAAATAAAAAAGACTCACAAACAGGTGAAACTTCACCATCATAATTTAATAATAAAGCTCTAATCTTTTCCCCTAAACCTATGCAACCTGGTTCACGAGTAAGAATAACTTCATAGCCCTTCTTTTGCAAATAATCTACCAACAAATTAATTTGTGTAGTTTTTCCGCAACCGTCTTGCCCCTCAAATGTGATAAACATACCTTTTTTCATAACATACTCCTAAAATTAATATAAAAAAAGACGGGAACGTTTGTTCCCGTCTTTTAGTTTGAAATTATTAGCCAACAACTTCTCTAACTTCTGTAGCTAAGTTTTTAGCATCTAATTTGATACCAGGACCCATTGTTGTAGTCAAGTAAACTGACTTAACATAAGTACCTTTAGCTGAAGCAGGTTTAGCTCTTAAAATTGCATCTGCAAGAGTTGCAAAGTTTTTAACTAAATCTTCTTCAGAGAATTCAATTTTACCGATAGGGCAGTGAATCATACCTTGTTTATCAGCTCTGAATTCAACTTTACCAGCTTTAGCATCTTTAACTGCTGCAGCTACGTCTAAAGTAACAGTACCTGTTTTTGGGTTTGGCATCAAGCCTTTAGGACCTAAAACACGACCTAATTTACCAAGCATACCCATACAATCAGGTGTAGCAATTAATGTATCGAATTCGAACCAACCACCTTCGATTTTTTCAATAATTTCTTCAGCACCTGCTGCATCAGCACCTGCGTTTAACGCTTCAGTTGCTTTAGCACCTTTTGCGATAACACAAACTCTAACTGTTTTACCAAGACCAGCTGGTAATACAGTTGTTGAACGTACTTGTTGGTCAGCGTGTTTAACTTCGATACCTAAACGCATGTGACATTCAACTGTTTCGTTAAATTTAGAAACTTCACTTGAAATTTCTTTTAATTTTTTAATAGCTTCAACAGCAGAAGATGGTTGTTCAAACCCTTCTAGCATTTCAGCCATTTTCTTTTGTTTTTTTGTTAATTTTGCCATTTTAAATTTTCCTTTCGTGGTATTAACGGACTAATAAGTCCTTCCAGTCTTAAGTATAACTATTCTTTAACAGTTACACCCATAGCTCTACATGAGCCTTTAATCATCTCAACTGCTGCGTCCATTGTTGTTGCATTCAAATCGTTCATTTTAATTTTAGCGATTTCTTCCAATTGAGCTCTTGTGATTTCACCAACTTTTTCCTTGTTAGGAGTTGATGAACCTTTAGGAATATTTAATGCTTTTTTAATTAACACTGGAGCTGGTGGTGATTTGATGATAAAAGAGAAACTTCTATCTTCATAAACATCAATAATAACAGGGATAATATAACCTGCTTGAGATTCAGTTTTAGCATTGAATTGCTTACAAAAATCCATGATGTTAACACCGTGTTGACCTAATGCTGGACCAACTGGTGGTGATGGATTAGCTTTACCGGCTTGAATTTGAAGCTTAATTTTGCCTACTACTTTTTTTGCCATTTTTATTTTTCCTTTCTGTGGTCAAACGGGGACTTTCCCCTTCCACTCATTATAATTTTTGAATTTGTTTGTATTCTAATTCAACTGGAGTTTCACGTCCAAAGATTGAAACGTTAGCACGTAATTTTGCTTTATCTGGATAAACTTCTGTGATTTCACCAACGAATTCAGCAAATGGTCCAGAAATAATACGTACTTGATCACCAGCTTTAACGTCAAGTTCAATTTTTTGGACTTGAGAATCTGTTCTGTGAATAATTCTTTTGATTTCACTTTCTTTAGCTGGGATAGGTTTTTTAGCTGAACCTACGAATTTTGTAACACCTGATGTGTGTCTTACTACATACCAGCTGTCTTCGTCCATAATCATTTCAACTAAAACATAACCTGGAAATATTTTTTCATCTTTTTCTTGTTTCTTTCCACCTTTAACTTGAGTAACAGTTTTTTGTGGAACTTCAATTCTAAAGATTTTATCTGACATATTCATATATTCGATACGTTTTTCAAGGTTAACTTTAACTTTGTTTTCGTAACCAGAATATGTGTGAACGATATACCAACGTTTTTTGTTATCTTTTTTAGCAGGTTTATCGTTAGCAGTTTCAACTGGAGCAACTGGTGCTTCTTCAACAGGAGTTTCTGCTTCTGTGTCAACAGCATCAACTGTTTCTTCTACTAATTCTTCATTTATATTTTTATCTGTCATAAATCCACCTAATTATTTGATAGGTATTAAACCTAAAAGTCCTTTAAAAACTAAGTCAATAAGATAAACGCTAATTGTAAAAATAGCAACAATAGCAACTACAAACGCAGTTTCAGCGATAACCTGATTTTTCTCTGGCCAAATAATTTTGCTCCACTCAGATTTAACACCTTTAAAATAAGTAACTATAGATTCAATTGTATTATTCATCTTAAAAACCTTTAAATTTAACGACTCGCGCCCTGAAGGACTCGAACCCTCGACATCCGGTTTTGGAGACCGACGTTCTACCAACTGAACTAAGGACGCTCTTGTCGTATTCTAAAAACTATTTTGTTTCTTTGTGTACTGTGTGTCTTTGACAACGAGAACAGTATTTTTTCAATTCTAATCTTTCTTTAATATTTTTTTTGTTTTTAACTGTTGTGTAGTTTCTTTCTTTGCATTCTTCACAAGCTAGAACTACCATTTTGTCTACTCTGCCTTTGATGCCCATAATAATTTTCCTTATTTTTTCATATTAAAATATACCGCATATGCGGTCACAATACTATCATAAAATAAAAACAATAAAATGCAAATATATTGTAAATATTATTTAAAAAAGTCGTCTAAATTTTCTTTTTTCGCTTTTAAAAGTTCTTCTCTAGCGGTTTGTTCAAGTTGTTCTTTCTTTAAATTTTCAGTATTCCAAATTTGAAGAAGTTCTGTATAAATAGAACCTCTTTTTAACCATTTTTTTATATGTTTAGGATCTTGCCCTAAAGAACCATAAATCAAATCCCCTGATTCAAGCGAAATTACACCTTCTGAAATACCAATTCTCACAACGATATGAGGAACATGAAATCTATCTAAATCCATAGAGATTTTAAGATTATTATATCTATGCTTGTCAGTATGTTTATTAGATGGACCTGAGAGTTCATCAATAATAAAATCTTTTAGCATGTTTGAATATCTGTACAAACTATCAACCATAATAGCCTCATTAATTGTTTAAACTGTGAATTGGTGCAGGAATTCTGCCACCTCTATTTACAAAAGCTTCAGGCGAAAGATTATTTATTGGCATAATTGGAGCTTCACCTAATAAGCCACCCCATCTTACAATATCACCAACTTTTTTATCAGGTACAGGAATAACTCTAACTGCAGTTGTTTTCTTATTAATCATACCAATTGCCATTTCATCAGCTATGATACCTGAAATAACATCTTCCGATGTATCACCTGAAATTGCAATCATGTCCAAACCAACGGAACAAACAGAAGTCATAGCTTCAAGCTTGTCAAACGTTAGATGTTTAAGTTTTGCTGCCTCAATCATACCAGCATCTTCTGAAACAGGAATAAATGCTCCTGAAAGCCCCCCAACATGTGAGCTTGCCATAATACCGCCTTTTTTAACAGCATCATTAAGCATTGCTAAAGCAGCAACAGTACCATGAGCCCCAACATCTTCTAAACCCATAGCTTTAAAAATACCAGCGACACTATCACCAATAGCTGGAGTTGGAGCAAGAGATAAATCAATCACACCAAATGGAATATTTAATCTTTTAGCCATATCTCGACCAACAAGTTCCCCTGTTGTAGTAATTTTATAAGCAATCTTTTTAATAGTATTTGCAAGTTCGCTCATATTAGCTTTTTTGTCTAATCTTTCAATTGCAGCTCTTACAACCCCTGGACCTGATACACCAACGTTTAATGCACACTCAGGTTCACCATAACCGCAAAATGCACCGGCCATAAATGGATTATCCCCAGGAACATTACAAAAACTTACTAATTTTGCAGCACCTAAACCATCTTTATCTTTTGTAAGCAAAGCTGCTTTTTTAACAATACCCGCCATTTTTAGAACGGCATCCATATTAATACCGGCTTTTGAGCTTGCAAGGTTTACTGAAGAACAAACCTTATCAGTACATGCAAGAGCTTCTGGAATTGCCTCAATTAATGCTTCGTCCCCTCTTGTGCAACCTTTTTCAACAAGAGCAGAAAAACCACCTACAAAATCTACGTCAACTTCTTTTGCTGCATCATCAAGAGTTTTTGCAATTTTAACGTAATCGTAGTTTTTACAAGCCTCTCCAACAAGTGATATTGGAGTAACAGAAATTCTTTTATTACAAATAGGAATAGAGTATTCGTTTTCAAAATCATTTGCATAAGCTACAAGATTTTTTGCATATTTTAAAATCTTATTATGAATATTTTCACAAAGTCTATCAACATCGTCAGTTATACAATCTCTCAAGCTTAGAGCCAGCGTAACTGTTCTAATATCAAGATTATATAGTCTAATCATATCAATAGTTTCCAATACAAAAGATTCGTTAATTACGTTCATACAAATACCCCTATAAAATTTATTAAAATTATAACACAAATTTTGCAAAGAAAAATAACTTTGGTATATAATAACAATATATATAATAAGGAGTACAAAAATGAAAGTTTTATTTGCAGCCGCAGAAGTAGCACCATTTTCAAAAGTTGGTGGATTAGCAGACGTTATGGGAAGTATGCCAAAATTTTTGGAAAAGAAAGTTGATATGGCAATTTTCACACCGTTACACGGAAGCATTGATAGAGAAAAATTTGGTATCAAAAAAATGGAAGGTATGGAAATGTGGATAGATTTTCAATACCAACCACAAAGATTTAATTTATATACATGCAAAATGCCTGGTACAAAAATTGATATGTACTTTGTAGAAAACGAATGGTATTTCAGCTGTTTCAAAGATGTTTATCCAAGAAACCTAGACCCTCGTTATGAACACGAAAGATATATCGCGTTTTCATTAGCAGTAATGGAATATGCTAAAAAATTAAACTTTAAGCCAGACATTATTCACACAAACGATTGGCATACAGCTATGATTCCTGTATATGTTCACAGTAATTATAGATATGACGATTTCTTTAAAAACGCAAAAACGGTATTCCAAATCCACAACTTAGCATACCAAGGCATTTGGTTTGATGATGTTCTTGATTTTGCGAATATGAGAAAAGACATTGTTTATAACGAATTTGGGGTAGAACACTTTGGACGTGTAAACTGGGTAAAAGGTGCAATCAACTATTCTGATAAAATCTTAGTTGTATCACCAAAATACGCAGAAGAAATTTTAACACCAGAATTTGGTGAAGGCATGGATTACACATTAAGATGTCAACAACACAAAATCGTAGGTATCTTAAATGGTATCGATTACACTGCCTTTGACCCTAAAAAAGATAAAGCTATCGCTAAAAATTATGACGTTCGCTCATTAATTAGCGGTAAAGCTGAAAACAAAAAGAAAGTAATGGAATATTTCTCATTAAAATACAATGAAGAAAGACCTTTAATTGCAATGGTTTCAAGATTAGTAGACCAAAAAGGTTTAGACTTAATCAGAGCTGCAGAAGACGAATTAAAAATGATTCCAGCAGACTTTGTATTCCTAGGTTCAGGTGACAAAAACTTAGAAAACCTATTAATTTGGTTATCAAATAATACTCCAAACATCAGAGCACACATCGGATACGATGCAAAACTTGCAAATTTGATGTACGCAGGTTCTGATATGTTCTTAATGCCATCAAAATTTGAACCATGTGGTTTAAGTCAATTAATTGCTATGAGATACGGTTCATTACCTATCGTAAGAGCAACAGGTGGTCTTGATAACACAGTTGTTGGTACTCCGCAAGAAGATGCTACTGGTTTCAAATTCTGGAGATACAATCCATGGGATATGAAAGAAGCTATTTACTACGCAATTAGCGTTTACCACAACAAAAAAGCATTTAACCAAATGCAAAAGAACGCTATGAAAGCTGATTTCAGCTGGAAAGTAAGCTCAGAAAAATACATGGATATGTATAGAGAATTATTAGGTAAATAATAATTAATCAAAAATATTTTGAAAAATTGCCCATGCTAGGGCAATTTTTTTTTGCAAAAATACTTTATTATAATATCAATTTACTTATTTAGGTGTGTGTTAAATGAATATTTCATCAATTCAAGGGGTCAATTTTGCACCTCAAACACGTAATGTACAAAACAAACCTGTTACTTCCCCAATACAAAAGAGAGATAACAAACTAGATGTCATGGCTTATTTGAATAATGTTGGTAGACAAAATTTTGTCAAACCTAACATGCAAAAGTCAATGGCAATTTCATTTACAGGCTGGTCACCTGAAGCTCACAACAAGCAAACAATTGAGCAAATGGTAAAAGTTATTAAAGACCCATCAGTTAAAAAGATAGCTGTTTCAGGTCACACATCACCTGATGGTGATAGTTTTGGTACAACCTTTGCTATGGCTAACTTAATTAACCAAGCAACAGGTAAAAAAGTAGATTTATTTGTATTCGGTGATAAATTCCCATCACATTATGATTATTTAAATACAAATCCTGATATTAACGTAATTGTTCATAAACCAGGCAAAAAAGAAAAGGCAGAAGAATGTGCTCAAAAATACGGACAATACGATTTAGCAATTTCATGCGACTGCTCAGAAACAAAACTTATGGCAGCAGATTACAGAAAAGGAGTCATGAATAAAGCAAAATATAGCATGAAAATTGACCACCACCCATATAAAGAAGAATACGATCCAAAAACAGATAAGACATATAACAATAAATTTGCAAAAACAGCCAACTTAATTGATAGCACAATGCCAGCCGCAGCAGAAATTGCAATGCAATTTGTTGAACCTTTAGGCTTAAAACCTGAAAATCTAAGAAAAGAAACAAAAGATGCAATGTTTACAGGCATGCTAACAGATACTGGATGTTTTAAATATGCAAATACTCCAATGACATTTGAAGATGCTGCATTACTTATGAAAGCTGGCGTTAACAACAGAGAAGTTAACCTAAATGCTATGGGCAACACTCCTCAAGTCGTTTTAGATGCTGAAAAAACAGCCTTGAGTAAAATTAAATACTCAGATAATGGAAAAATTGCTTACTTTATTGAAGATGAAGACATCAAGAATGTTAAAAAAGCTTGCCGAGAAGCCGGTTATGGACAAGAAGGAAAAGACGCAGTAAAAGATGTATGCGGTAGACTCCCTGAACTTGAGGGTGTAGAAGTTGGATTTAAGGTTGCAGAATTTGGCACAAAAGCTGCATTTTCGATTAGAAGCAGAAGTTTTGACGTTTCAAAAATCGCACAAAAATACCAAGGTGGCGGACACAAAAACGCAGCAGCATTTTCAATAGACAAAGCCGGCAGAACAACAGAACAAGTTGTTGCAGATTTAATTAAAGAATTAAATACTGCTATGGATGAAAAGAAAGCCTAAACACAATAACACATAAAACACTAAAAATGAGCAATCGAAAGGTTGCTCATTTTTTCTGCTTGAAATTTTAGTATTTTTATTATTTAATAGTTTTACTGCGAGGGAAACCTTGCTAGTCTTAAAGAAAGTGGGACAATTTTTATTGTCAAAAGAAATTAAATTAGCTAAATATGCAGGTTTTTGTTACGGCGTAAAGAGAGCCGTTTTAACTGCTAAGAAATTAAAAGAAGAAAACCCAAATAAAAAGGTTTGCATTTTTGGTGAACTAATTCATAACGCAGATGTTATTCGTGAATTAGAAAATCTTGGCATTGTAACTTTGTACGAAATACCTGAACATGTTGAAAACGCAATTTGCATTATTAGAAGTCACGGAGCAACTCCAGAGATTTTAAAACAATTAGAAGACGCTGGATTTGAAATTCATGACCTTACTTGCCTTGACGTTAAAAAAGTTCAACAAAAAGCAATGGAACTTGTTAAAGATAACTATTTTCTTGTAATTGTTGGAAAAGCTGAACATCCTGAAGTTATGGCAATAAAAGCTCACGCCGAACAATTTGGAAAAGACATTTTAGTTGCAAGTTCAGTTGAAGAATTAAAACAACACGAGGAAACATTAAAACCTCATCAAAAAATTGGCGTAGTTGTTCAAACAACACAAAGAATGGAAACTTTGAATAAAATTGTTGAATACCTACTTTCAATCTCAAAAGAATTAAAAATCTATAACACAATATGTTTAAGCACAAGTCATAGACAAAACGAGGCAAGAGAATTGGCTAAAGAAAACGACTTAGTTTTAGTTGTAGGCTCAAAAAAGAGTGCGAACACAACTCACTTGGCAGAAATTTTAACAGACTTAGCAAAAACAATTCATATCGAAAACGCAGACGAACTAGAAAAATACAAGGATATTATAGACTCGTCTAAAAAAATAGCAGTAACAGCAGGTGCATCAACACCTGATTACATCATAGAAAACGTAATTAATACTATTAAAGGAGGCAAATAATTATGGCAGAAAAAACTATGGACGAATTTGAACAATTGTTGGAAGAAACATTTTCAAAAAGTTACTCTGTAGCTGATATCGTAGAAGGTACAGTAATCAGAAAAGAAGCTGACGGTTACTTAGTAAGCGTTAAAGGTATTAAAACAGAAGCTTACTTACCAAATAAAGAAGTTGCAAGCTCTGATGAAGAAGCAGAAGAACTTCAAATTGGTGATGTAAGAGAATTTTATGTATTAAAAGAAGAAAACGACGACGAAGCAATGCAATTATCATTAAAGAGAATCGCATTTGCACAAAGCTGGGCACAACTTAACGATGCTAAAGTTAATGGTGATACAATCCTTGCAAAAGTTGTATCTATCGTTAAAGGTGGCGTGTTAGTAGACGTTGCTGGCTTAAAAGGTTTCATCCCATCAAGCCAACTAAGAACTGGTACTCCATTTGAAGGTTTAATCGACCAAAAAATCGAAGTTAAAGTTCTTGAAGCTGATCCAAAGAAAAACAAACTTATCTTATCTCAAAGAATGGCAGTTGCTGAACAACGTAACCAAGTTGTTGACAATGTAATTTCATCATTAGAAGAAGATATGGTTGTAAAAGGTAACGTTGTAAGAATCACAGATTTCGGTGCATTCGTAGACATCAACGGTATTGATGGATTATTACCAATCTCTGAAATTTCTTGGCAAAGAATTAAACACCCATCAGATGTATTAACATTGGGTGACAATATTGAAGTTAAAATCATCAAGATTGATAACGACTTAAAAAGAATTTCATTAAGCTTAAAGAGAATGAGCGAAAACCCATGGTTACAAATCGAAGGTAAATTTGAAGAAGGTCAAATCATTAAAGGTACAGTTAATAAAGTTGTAAGCTTTGGTGCATTCATCAATATCTTCCCAGGAGTTGAAGCTTTACTTCCAGTAGCTGAAATTTCAGATGAAAACGTTAATCCATTCAATATGTTCAAAGTTGGTGACGAAATTGAAGTATTAATCAAAAAATTCACACCACAAGAACACAGAATTGCATTAAGCATTAAAGACATCCAAAAATAAGAGCTAATCTTATAAATAAAGAAGGCGGAGTTATTAAGAATTATAATAATTCCGTCTTTTTTAATGTTTTAAACTTCTCAAAATGTGGAATATTACAAATGTAACACTCATATAAAAAGTGAAGTGAACAATGCCCCAAGTTTTGTTATTAAATAAGGACAATCAACCACTCCAATATACAAGTTGGAAGCGTGCAGTTGTACTATTATTAAAAGGCAAGGCAGAAGTTGAAGAAAAGATTAAACGTATTGAAGATTATATTAAAGTTGGGGAATACTATATTCCTAAATGCATACGATTAAAAGAACAAATGGCAATTCCTACTAAGGAATTGCCATTTTCACGCACAAATATATTTAAGAGGGATAACTATACGTGCCAATATTGTGGAAAACATCTTGAAAAAGACGAATTGACGATTGACCACGTATTTCCAAAATCAAGATTTGGTCCTGATATTTGGGAGAACTTGGTTACTTGTTGCAAGGAATGTAACCAAAAGAAAGCTAATAGAACACCCAAAGAAGCTCACATGAAACTATTAAAACGACCAGTAAGACCAACAATAGACGATTTGGATATGAGTGCGTAAATACCCTCACCCTAGCCCTCTCCCACTTCATGGGCGAGGGAACAAGAAAGCCACCTTATTTAAATGAAACGATGACGGTTAGACAAATGTGGGTTTATATTTAGAATACCCTCACCCTAACCCCGCTTAGTTGTTGCCGATAAATGAGTCTACGTGTTTTGCTTCGCAAAAGCACTTCGCTCTCTGGCAACAATCCGCTCACCCACTTCATGGGCGAGGGAACAACAATTCTTCGCCCTTTTTAAGGGAGAAGATGTCCGTTAGGACAGATGAGGGTTATCAATTTTAGTCAAAAAAAAAAATCTGCGACGAATCGCAGATATACAAACCATAATTTTTTAAAGAGAGAGCGAAATTTTTGTTAAGTCCTCGCTCACTAAGACTTATTAAATCTTTAGAGGTTATGAGCCACCGCCAACGCACCACCAAGAACCATCTTGAACCCCATTCTTTTCTAGTTCTTCTGTGTTCTTGATTTGCGTATCTAATAAACTTAACATAGAATCAAGATTTTCAATTCTTGTATCTATGTAATTGTCTTCTGCTTGATACGCAACATATTGAGCATCAAGAGTATAGTTTGCAGTTACACCCTTAATCTTCGTAGTATCGTCAATTGTAGCACTTGTATTTGAACCACTTATGCCATTATTTTGATACCATTTGTCATTTGCGTACAAAGTAGCACGTTTATCAGCGGCTGTATTGTTCCATTTATCAATTTTATTTTTTACAATATCGCATTGAGCTTGTCTACCTGTCATCTTTGCAGTTATAGACTCACGTTTTGCGTTTAAAATCATAGATTGAAACTGATATTGCTTTTGTAATGTCTTTAAACGACCTGCTTCTGTTTTTGCACCTAGGAATGAACCCATGTCACTAAATCCTCATTACACTTGTTACATATATATAAAGTATCTAAAAGACACTCGATTTCAATTATTATAAAAATTGTTACATTCCGTAACAATCGGTTATAGCATAAATTGTCATTACGAGCGTTAGCGAAGCAATCCAAGAAGATTATTCGTAATTATCAATCAATTTACAAACTTCATCTTGCCAAGATTCATTTTTTTCAATATAAAAATCTGAACCTTTTTGAGAACAAGCCAACTTATATTCCTTCTTATTACTAGCCGACATAATACCAATAACCGTTTTATATGGTTTATCTGCAGAAATCTTTTTCAACTCATCTAGAAGAATAAAACCCTCTCTTTGAGTTGGAATAAACAAATCCATCAAGACAAAGTCGTAATGATTTTTCTTAAAGCTATCAATAGCACCGACAATATCGTTTGATGTTACACATTCAAAATTCATTCTCTTTAGCATTGTGCTAAGTTGAAACGTAATAACACCCAAATCATCAACAATTAGAATGCGTCCTTTTGTGCCATCAGAAGAAGATGCTCTTTTTTGAGAAGATGTTGATTTATGAACCGTTTGTTCTTGCTCTTGTTCTCCTGCACCACCGAACAACTCTTGAATTTTTTTCGCTCTCGCAATCGGTTTATTCTTATCCATTGCAAGAACTTCTTTTAATTTATTTATTTCGTCTTCAATATTTAATAATTGTTTTTTTAGAACAGGAAGAGTAATATCTTCCATTTCCGGCACTAATTGGTCTGTTAAGCCAAAAAATTTCTTAAAAAAGCTATCGTCTAATTCAACACTAATTTTGTCAGCCATATATACTTTCTCCTGATTTATATTGATTATACCATTATTTTTTAATATGTAAACTTTTTTTACAAAAAAAGGCAATAATTTTCCATGAAAAAACTTAATATATATGTAAGTAGTTTGGGTAGGAAAAATCAATATGTTTAGTGAAGAATTTATGCGTTATTTAATCAATTATCAAAAACCTGAGTACAAGGAAGTTGATAAAACAACTACGATGACTATCCCTTTCAAAAATGATGGCAACAATAAAAAATTAGCAACTATTTTATTAACTGTTAAGAAATAGCTCTAATCCAACAATTTTTCAAAAAATGTGTCAATCTTTGCGGTTGATACATTTTTTGTGTTAAAATTAAGAAAAAAGAGGGATTATTAATGCAAAATTTATTAATTTACTTGATAGAAAAAGACTCAACTACACTTCAACTTTTAAAAATGTATTTAAAAGAACTTGATTACGTTGAAATCGTAGGTGAGGGCAAAGACTTAAACGGAAATTATTCTAACATCATAAAAACTATGCCAGACGTAGTTATTGCAGATGTTAGCAACGATTTTGACAAAAACTACGAAATCGTTGAAATGATTGTAAGCAAAATCCCATCTATAAAAATTATTGCAACAGCTCTTGAATACTCTACAGATATTATTATTCGAGCTATGAGAGCTGGAGTTAGAGAGTTTTTACCAAAACCAATAATCAAAGATAATTTACTAAAATCAATCGACAAATTTAAAAATCAAATTACAGGTACATCAGACGATGAAGAAAATAACAGCAAGGTTCTAACAGTTTTCTCTAACAAAGGTGGTGTTGGTAGAACATCTTTGGCAGTTAATTTAGCCCTAGAACTTGCAAACATAACAAAAGAAAAAGTAGCTCTGGTTGATTTGAATATGCATCTAGGGGATGTTACAACTTTCTTGGATATAAAACCGTCATTTGATATTTCTTACTTAGTAAAAAAACTTGATGGAGCTGATAAAGAATTTTTGCTATCAACTCTTGAACAATACAATAATACAGGTATGTATGTGCTTGCAGATCCACCTTATATGGAAGATGCTAAAAAAATTCAACCTGACGAAATTAGAAAACTTTTAAATACATTAAGAACAACTTTTTCATATATCGTTATCGACACAAGCTCAGCCTTTGACAATATCACAGTAACAGCACTTGATAATTCAGACTTGATTTTACTAGTAAGTGCTATCAATGTTCCGTCTGTTAGAAATTGCCAAAGATGTCTTGATGCTTTCGATAGACTTAGGCTACGAAGAAGAAAAAACTAAAATCATCGTAAATCGTTATATGGAAAACGATGATATTAAAATCGAAGACGTTGAAAAAGCTTTAGATAAACCTATTTATTGGAGAATACCAAACAATTACTATACAATTATGTCTGCAATTAACAAAGGTCAACCAGTAAGCTCTATTAATAATGATTCAAACATTGCAAAAAGCTATAGAGAACTAGCAACAGACATAAGCGATAATATCTATAGACAAAGCGTTATCAAAAAAATCAATAGAAACCCTTTGGCAGTTCTAGAAAACTTGATTTAGAAAGAGTTATCGAGCATAGATTTTAGACAGTAGGTCGGCTTTACAAAACCGACAAGTTTGCCATACCTTTCATGTCAT
>DBIX01000011.1 GCA_002297005.1 Cyanobacteria bacterium UBA791
TTATATTAAAATTTTTTAACAAAATTCTCTCAAACATGGCAATTAATTGAGTTTTCATGTTTTTATATAGGAGTGTAGTATTTGAAAGGTAGTTCTATTATGGTAGGAATAATCAGCAATCAACCAAGAAAAGTTCCAACTTATGGCACATGTGATGGTGGTGGATTAACAACAAAGAACAACCCTCCAAAATATGCATGTGACGGTGGCGGACTAACATCAAAAGGACCTAATCCACAAGCACTTTTAAATGATACTGTGGATTTTATGGGAAAAACAGCAGGTAGCATTAGAGATTATGTAAGAAAACCTGCAAAAAATGATGCTTCTCAAGTGACTACTCCATCAATGGATGCAGAAGCAAAAAAATCAAGTAAAAAAGGTAACTTTTTAGCAGCAGCTATTCTTTTAGTTGGCGGTGCTGCATTAGGTTACGGTCACAGAAAATACATTGAAAAAGGTTTTGACAATCTTGGCAAACAAATTTCAAAATGGGCAGAAAACCCAACTTGCCAAAAATTAATTGAAGGTGGTAAAGACCTTTTAGCTAAAGCAAAAGATGCTATTTTTGTTAAAGCTTAATCAGATTTTTTATTTTAAATTAAACCAAAAACTAAACCAAAAACCAAAACTTTAATTAAATGGGCTTTATGCCCATTTTTTTTTATTGTATAATTTTTCTGTTATGAAAAAAGTATATATTGAAACAATGGGTTGCCAAATGAATAAATCTGATACCGAACGTATGTTAGGTATGCTAGATTATTGTGGCTATGAAGAAACAAAAGAAGCTAAAGAAGCTGATTTATTAATTATTAACACATGCTCAATTAGAAAATTGAGTGAAGACAAAGCATATAGTGCAATTGGTGTTTGGGGTAAATGGAAGAAAGCTAGACCTCATATCAAAATTGTTTTCTCAGGTTGTGTAGCTCAACAAGACAGAGAAGAAATTTTCCGCCGTGCCCCTTATGTTGATTTAGTTTTAGGTACTCATAATATTTATGAATTGCCTGATTTAATTAAGAGAATAAATAATGGTGAACGCATTTGTGCTACACCTGAAGTTCCTTTTGGTGAAAAAGATTATTCAATTAAACGTGTGAAATCTACTGGTTGTTGGATTCCTATCACAGAGGGTTGTAATAACTTCTGCACATATTGTATTGTTCCATACACACGTGGTAGAGAACGTTCTCGTGATATGAATACAATTATCAAGGAAGTTAAAGATGCTTTAAAAGACGGTTTTAAAGAAATTACACTTCTTGGTCAAAATGTTGATAGTTATGGTAAAGATTTAGAAGATACTAATTTATCAAAACTTTTGAGAGAATTAAATTCTATCGAGGGTCAATTCAGAATTAGATTTGTAACTTCTTATCCAACTGATATTACTGATGAATTAATTCAAACTGTAAATGAATGTGATAAGGTTTGCGAATATTTTCATATTCCAATGCAATCAGGTTCTGATTACACACTAAAGAAAATGAACAGACGTTATGATAGAAAAACTTATGGCGAAATTTGTCATAAAATTAGAACGCTTGTTCCTGATGTTACTATAACAAGTGACTTTATTGCAGGTTTTCCTGGAGAAACAGAAGAACAATTTGAAGAAACTCTATCTGCTATGAGAGAGTTTGAGTTAGATTATTCAAATACAGCAGCATATTCGCCTCGTAAAGGTACAGTCGCTGCAAAATGGACAGATTTATACATTGATGAAGATGTTAAATTTGACCGCCTTGCTAGACTTAATGAGGTTAACCGTGAATGTTGTTTAAAATCTAACCAAAAATTTGTTGGTCGTGAGTTAGAAGTTTTAATTGAGGGTTTTGAAAATCATAAAGGTAAAAACGTTATTACAGGTAGAACTCGTAATAATAAAATTGTTCATATTCCTTGTGATGAAAATCTTACTGGTCAATTCTTGACTGTAAAAATTACAGGTGCTAAAACTTGGTATTTACAAGGTGAGATGATTTAAAACTTTTAAAATATTTTGAGGGTGAACTTGATTTATCAAGTTCGCCCTCTTTTTTATTAATACATTTTTAATGTAGTTTCTGTTATGTTTGGATTTTCTCTCAAAAACTGAATGAACGCATCTTTTTGACTATCGTTTATTGGAATTACATCTTTGATGTTACGGAATGGTTCGTAACCGTCTTTTCCTTTTGAGATGTATTCATTTGTTACGATAGTGTAGTATTTTTCAGGTTCAATTTTTTTGATTTTTGAATAAACTTGTAAATATTTTCTGCCATGAGTTTTTCCTAGAGCTAAAATTTGCTCTAAGTATTTACCTTGGATTTTTCCTTTTACAACTTTATTTTCAAATGGTAAAATTTCTATTGCATCAGCTAGAGTGATTTTGCCTGTAAGGTTTTTGTTTATTCTGATTGAACCACTATTTGTGCAAACTATGTCATAAGGTTGAAACTCAACCATTGACTTTAAAACAAGTCTACCTAAATTTGTTTGTTGTTTTTCTATTTCTGTTTGTTCTCCCAGTAAAACAAGATTTGTTTTACTTAAAACAGTATTTTTAAGTTTATTTAATTTTTTATCTACATGTTTTAATTGTTTTTCTACAGTTTTATCAGAATTTATGTTTTTATCCATTAAGGTATTTTCAAAATAAGTTATACCTTTATCTGTAGAAAAAATCATTTTGCTTACTCGTACACCAAATTCACCAGAATTAACGATTTCAACACCGTTTGTTGGAACTGGTTTTGTAAATAAGATGTGATTGTGACCACCTAAAATTATGTTGATTTCAGGATTTGCTTTTGCAATTTGTTTATCAATTTCGTATCCACAATGAGAAAGTACGATAATTGCATCAGTTTTATTTTTGTTTTCTGCAATAATTTTTCTAACAATGCTTACAGGGTCATAAATTGTAATTCCATCAGAGCATGACAGGTTTGATAAAGCGGGTGTCGTAACACCAATTATAAGAATTTTTTCTCCGCCAATTTCTTTCATTATATAAGGTTTTACGAGTTCTCTCATTTCATAATCTGTAAATTCTATATTTGCAGATAAAAATGTTGTGTTTGATTTTTTGATTAGTTGTTTTAATTCTTTTATTCCTCTATCGAATTCGTGGTTTCCAAGAGCTACAGCATCATATTTTAAAGCTGTTTTTAAAAGTTTTGCAGTTAATTTACCCTTGTACATTTGATAATAAATAGAACCTTGGAAAATATCACCTGAATCCAAAATCAAGGTATGTCTGTTGTTTTGTCGAGTTTGATTATAATAATATACTTGTCTTGGTGCACCACCAACATTTTTTAGTCCATGATATTCTATTGGTTGTAATCTGCCGTGAACATCGCTAGTGTGCAAAATTGTAATATCATTTCCAGCAAATACAGGTGTTATGGCAAATATTAAAGCTAAAATTAATAAATATAATTTTTTCATGACTACTCCTAAATTAAAATTTTTATAACAACTTTTTTAACGTGAGTTTGAGTTTTGTCTGTAATGCAAGGTTTGTGACCGTCTTGTGGATAAAATATTGTGAAATATCTAGCAGGAACACTTACAAATGAACCCTCTCCGTTAAAAAATTGTACATCTTTTTCTTCATCATATTCAGTATTTTTAGTTAGTTCTGAAATTTCTTTTATTCCTTGTTTTTCAAAACCACTAATCACATATTGAATATCGATATATTTTCTATGTGCTTCAAATAAACCCTCAGATTTTGTGTCATATTCTTGAATATTTGCTGTAATTTTTTCTCCGTCAATTTCGTATTTTCCATTTTTAAAAGATTTTAAATCATTGTTTAAAATAAATTCTAATCCTTTTTTTATCTTTTCATCCAAATTAAAATAAGTTTTTGCATTTTTTATGTTGTCAAAAATCATTTTTCATATCTCCTTTTGAAAAAATTATAACATGATTGGTAAAATCTTACATTGTTAACAAAAGTTAACAAAAAGGGTCAAAAAGCTAAAGTTTATCA
>DBIX01000074.1 GCA_002297005.1 Cyanobacteria bacterium UBA791
GCAATCGGCAAACTTTTTTTTGAATGCGTGAGCCGGAGTGAAGCAACGCACACGGCGACGAGGAGTCGGCGGAGCAGTTGCGTAACTTAACGATAGCGACGTAGGATTGCAGGACGAAGTCCGAAACCCACAGGAGCAAAACAATCACAAAACTCGGAATTGCCGTTTAACGCGAGCGTAGGAAGCAATCGAAAGTTAGTCCGAAACTCACAAGAGCAAAATGAATACAAAACGCACTTGCTTTAGTGTTATAATTAGACCTATGAAAAAGATTAAAGTTCAAAGTCGTATATCGCCAATAACCTTTGGAATAGTATGCATATTTGGAATAGGAGTGTTAGTAGCATTCTTCTTTTTGTTTGCAAATGACATATCAACTACTTCTTCTAGAGTAAAATATGATTTAATTTGTTTAATAGGTTTAGTTGCTACAGCAATCGGTTTTGGCTTTAAGGAAGTTTTAAAAAACGATATTTACGTAGCAGAATTTATTTTTGCAAATGGTCAAATGCAAATCGTTTATAAAAAAAGAGATAAGGTCGTTAATGTTAAAACAATTAATTTAGCTGATATTACGAATTTTTCAATTAAAGCTAATATGAATTATATCTATCTAACTAGAGGAAGATGTTTAAATGTTGTTTATACAGTAATTATAAATTCAAAAACTCATGGTTTAGACACTTTTCATGTTGAACCGTCAAAGTTTACATGGGGTTGTGCTTACCAATTTTTGCTTGATATAATTTCTGTTTCAAAATATATCCCTAATTTTTCGTATACCGTTAATAGCGAAGATGAAGAACATAAAAAAGACATTGATTATTTTAAAGCTCATGGTAAAAGATTACCTCTTTCAAAAAGAAAACATGCAGGGCTTTTAATTTTTTTATATACAATCATAGGTATTTCATTACTTGTAATGGGTATTTCTTTTTTTTATATGTTTAGTTTTTCTTTTGGTATGAATTCAGAAAATCAAGAATATATTCAGAATTATAGAGATATTGATGATATGAGAAATTCTGGTGATTACAAAGGTGCAATTAATAGGGTTGAATATCTCAAAACAGTTGAACCAAACGATTACAATATTTATTTGTACGAAGCTTATATATATGAAGTTCAAGGTCAATATGAAAAAGAAATAAAGTCAGCAAACAAGGCCCTACAACTTATAGAAAGTGGTGCAAAATCAAGATGGGACGAAACTTATGGAAATGATAATATATTCTCAAAATATATTTTTAAGTCTAGTAATGAAAAATACACAAGAACTTATGACCGTTTAGCTACTGCAAATTTTCAACTAAAAAGATATAAAGAGGCTGAAGAATTTTATACAAAAGAAATTGAATATAATACTTACAAATTTCCAAATGCGTATTTTTACAGAGGTGTGTGCAGATACTATTTGGGAAACAAACAAGGTGCATTAGAAGATTTCTTCAAACAAAGAGAAATCTATGATGATTTTATGAAAGACGGTATCGGCGATAGATATGACCAAAAAGATTATGATTTAGTAAATCGTTGGCTAGAAGCCTGTAAGTTAATGAAATAAAAGTTTATTTTGCCCAACCAACCCACTTGAAAAGCTTATTTTTCTTCGTTATAATTAGGCTATAAAAATTATGAGATAACAAAAAGGAGCGATTATGCCAACTTATATTGAAGATGTCGTTGCAAGACAAGTTTTAGATTCAAGAGGAAACCCAACTGTAGAAGTTGATGTAAAACTTTCTAGCGGAGTAGTTGGCAGAGCAGCCGTTCCATCAGGTGCTTCAACAGGTTTATTTGAAGCTCTTGAACTACGTGATAATGACGAACACAAATATATGGGCAAAGGTGTTTTAAAAGCAGTTGACAATGCTAACACTAAAATTGCACCAGAACTAATTGGCGAAAATGCAGCAAATCAACAAGAAGTTGATAGAATTATGAGAGAATTGGACGGCACAGATAACAAATCTAAATATGGTGCTAACGCTATTTTAGGTATCTCTCTTGCAAGTGCAAAAGCTGCATCTTTAGCTTATGAAATGCCTTTATATAGATACTTAGGTGGTATCAATGCTATGACATTACCTGTTCCGATGATGAATATTATCAACGGTGGTGTTCACGCAGACAACAATGTTGATTTCCAAGAATTTATGATAGCTCCAGTTGGTGCAACTACTTTTTCTGACGCTATCAGAATGGGTACAGAAGTTTTCCATACTCTAAAAGGAATTTTAAAAGACAAAGGTTATGTAACTTCAGTTGGTGATGAGGGCGGATTTGCACCAAATCTAAATTCAAACGAAGAGGCACTTTGCTTTATTGTTGAGGCTATCCAAAAAGCAGGTTACACAACAGACGATATTAGAATTTGTTTAGACGTTGCATCTAGCGAATTTTATGAAGACGGCAAATATACTCTTGCTGGTGAAAACAGAACACTTTCAAGAGAAGAAATGGTAGAATTTTTAGAAGAATGGGTTGATAAATATCCAATCATTTCAGTTGAAGACGGTATGGCAGAAGAAGACTGGGAAGGCTGGGAAATGCTTACAAGAAAAATCGGACATAAATGCCAACTTGTAGGTGATGACTTATTCGTAACAAACACAAAAAGATTAAGCGAGGGTATCAAAAGAGGTATTGCAAACTCAATTCTTATCAAAGTAAATCAAATCGGTACATTATCTGAAACACTTGATGCTATCGCAATGGCACAAGCAGCAGGATATACAACAATTGTTTCACACCGTTCAGGTGAAACAGAAGATACATTTATTGCAGATTTGGCAGTTGCTACAAACAGCGGACAAATCAAAACAGGTTCTGCATCACGTTCTGACAGAATGGCAAAATACAACCAACTAATCAGAATTGAACAAGAACTTGGTTCAGCTGCAAAATATCTAGGTTTAGAGGCTTTTAGCGGACACAAATCAGCAAACAAACTTTGTACTCAAAAATAAGATTTGTATAACTACTTTACAACTAACTATGTAAAGTGTATTATAATAACACTAGATAATCAGGATTATTTGTTCAAGGAGAGAACCTTGGTAGAAAAGTATAATATAAAAGGTGGAACGCCATTAAGAGGCGAAGTTAATATAGGTGGGGCAAAGAATGCCGTGCTTAAACTTATGGCAGCCTCTATTTTAGTTAAGGGTTCTACAAGAATACATAATGTTCCAGAGCTTACAGACGTTGAGATTATGCTTAGCGTAATTGAGCAATTAGGAGCAAAAACGCATTATAACAGAGAAACTAAATCTATCGAAATCGATGCGACAGATTTAACAAGCGTTACTGCAAAATACGAACTTGTTAGCAAAATGAGAGCGTCATTCATTATTTTAGGTGCTTTAGTTTCAAGATGTAGAGAAGCAGTTGTTGCCCTACCTGGTGGTTGTGCAATCGGCGAAAGAAGAGTTGATTTCCACATCAAGGGCTTAGAAGCAATGGGTGCTAAAATCAAGATTGAAAACGGTTACGTTATTGCAAAAGCACCAAAATTAACTGGTTGCGAAATTTATTTAGATATTCCATCAGTTGGTGCAACAGAAAACTTAATGTTAGCAGCAATATTAGCAGACGGAACAACAACAATTCAAAACGCAGCAAGAGAACCAGAAATCATCGACCTTGCAAACTTCTTAAACGCAATGGGTGCAGATGTTGTTGGTGCCGGTACTTCTGATATTACAATCAACGGTGTTAAACAAGAAGATTTACACGAAATTGAATACACAACAATTCCTGATAGAATCGAAGCTGGTACATTTATGACAGCAGTTGTTGCTACTCGTGGTAAAGCTCTTATCAAAAATATTTTCCCAGCTCACTTAACTTTCTTTACTAATAAGTTATTGAAGATGGGTGCAAGTATCAAGCTTGTTGAACCAACAATAATTGAAGTTTCTTGCAAATCAAGATTAAATACAGTAAACTTTGTAACTCAACCATACCCAGGATTTCCAACAGATTTACAATCTATGGCAATGGTTTTATTATCAACAGCAAACGGCGTTGGTATTATTACAGAAAGTTTATATGAAAACAGATTTATGCAAGTACCTGAACTTAGAAGAATGGGTGCAGATATTCACCAGGATAGAAACCACGCTATCATTAAGGGTGTTAAGAAATTAACAGGTACAACTCTTAGTGCAAGTGACTTGAGAGCTGGTGCATCCCTTGTTGTTGCAGCACTTATGGCAGAAGGTTCTTCTATTATCGAAAATCTTTATCACATTGATAGAGGTTACGAAAATTTTGAACAAAAAATTTCTTTACTTGGTGGTAAAATTGAAAGATTTAATTCTGATGAATCATCAGACAAAGATTTGAAAGGGGTTTACGATGCCCACTTATAAACGTTGGTATGACCATGATCCATTATTGTTAGAAGTTATTAATCTTCTAAAAAATTATCAAGAAGAGCTAAAAGCTCAAGCAGAAGTTTTTCTACAATTAATTGAAGAAAAAGTTTCTAAGACTGCACTTGATAGATTTTATGAAATGGTTAAACCAGCAAACGGCACTCGTTGGTACGATAAAGACCCTGTTATTTCAAAAACAGTTGAGTTATTAAGAGTTATCCCGCCAGATGCACAAAGACAATGTGCAGAACATTTTATTAATTCTTTGAAAGAGTTGGGTATTGATTACCAAAGCCCTAATTTAAAATAATGTTGAAATATTTAAACAATGAAAATTTAATTTCATTTAAAAACAATGTTATAAAATCAAAATCGTTTACAGTAAGTGGCGTTACATCTTTCTTACGATTAGTTCTTGCTGAAAAGGTTACAGAATATTCAAAGAAAAAAATCCTTTTTATAACCCCAACAGAACAAGATGCATTAAAGTTTCAAAACGATTTAAAAAAAGTTTTTGATAAAACTTCTGAGATATTCCCATTTCAGGAGATTTCTTTGTACGAAACGGTTGCAAGAAACAAATACGAATACTCTAGACAAATTTCTCTTTTAGAAGAAAAACCTGAAATCCTTTTTGTACCTGTAAAAGCTTTGCTAGAAAAATTTCCAACTGAAAAGTTTTTCAAAAAAAATACAATTACAGTAAAAAAAGGTGAAGATATAAATTTAAAAGATTTTCTACAAAACCTTGTAAATCTTGGCTACAAACGTGAAACCATGGTTACAGATATTGGCGAATTTTCTGTTCGTGGAGATATTATAGATATTTTCACACTAGAAGAAAATCCTGTCAGAATTGAGCTGTGGGGTGATGAAGTTGTTGATATTAGATATTTCAATAACGAAACTCAAAAATCAATTTCTAAAACAGAAACAGTAAAAATAAAACCTTGCTACAAATTTATTGCAGAAGATTATGAAGAGGGAATTGAAGTTTATCAATCAGAATACAACTCTGATTTAGTTAGTATGCTTGATTATTTTAAAGATTATATTCTAATTTTTGATGAAGCCTCTGAAATCTATTCAAGATACAAACTTTTGGATGAAAATTTTGAAAAACAGTATGCCGAAAATTTAAAAACTGAAATTACAAAACCTCTAAAAGACAAAAATCATATACCTTTTGAAGACTTTGTAAAGAGTACAGCAAGCTTTGTTAAAATCAATTTTAATAACTTTATAGAAACTTATGACGATAATTTTATAGAATTTAATGCCTCAACAATGCGTAACTTTAATGCGAATATGAAAGATGTTGCGACATTTTTGAAAAGCAAAAAAGATTATGAAATCATAATCGCAACTGATTATGAAAAACGTGTAGAAGAAGTTTTAAAAGAAAATGAAATTTTTGATGTTGAATATATTCCAAACATCACCTCTCAAGGTTGCGAAATTGAGGATTTAAAATTAATTCTTCTGACAGATAGAGAATTATTCAATAAACGTTCAAAAGAAATTACTGCAAGCAAAAAATCTTATTATAAAGAAAAACCTGAGTACATTGAAAGTATCAACGATATTAAAGAGGGTGAATACGTAGTTCACACTATTCACGGTGTCGGAATTTATAAGGGTTTAAGCCAACAAAAAATAGATAATGCGTATAAGGATTATCTAACAATTGAATACGCAAACTCAGACAAATTACATATTCCAGCAGAACAAATCAACCTACTTTGCAGATATAGAGGTTCAGGCTCTGTTAAACCAAAACTTTCACGAATGGGCGGTTCTGACTGGGAAAATACAAAGTCAAAAGTTAAAAAAGAAGTTGAATATATCGCCTACGACCTACTTGAATTGTATGCAAAAAGAAAACTTAAAGAGGGTATCAAATATGATGAAGATTCTTCACTTCAAGTCGAAATGGAAGAAGCCTTTGAATACACAGAAACTCCTGACCAAATGCGTGCAATAGAAGAAGTTAAACGAGATATGGAATCAGAAAACCCTATGGATAGACTTATTTGCGGGGACGTTGGTTTTGGTAAAACAGAAGTTGCGATGAGAGCTTTGTTCAAAGCCGTTGTTTCTGGTTACCAAACAGCTGTTATAGTACCAACAACAATTTTAGCATTACAACACTACCAAACAATTTCAGAGAGATTTAAACCATTTGGAATAAATGTTGAATTATTATCAAGGTTTAGAACAGCAAAAGAACAAAAAGAAACGCTAAAAAATCTTGCACTTGGAAAATGTGATGTTGTTATTGCAACACATAAACTATTGCAAGATAAAGTTATGTTCAAGAATTTAGGATTACTTGTAATTGATGAAGAACATAGATTTGGTGTAAGACATAAGGAAAAATTGAAGAAATTAAAAGAAAACATTGATATTTTAACAATGTCAGCGACTCCAATTCCTCGAACGCTTTATATGTCGCTATCAGGCATAAAAGATATGTCTGTAATCAACACTCCACCTAAAAACAGATTACCTATTAAAACTTTTGTAGGCGAACTAAACGAAACAGCCTTAAAAAATGCGATAACTCACGAACTAGATAGAGAGGGACAAGTTTTCTATCTTTATAACCGTGTTGAAACGATTGAAGAATATAAACTACAATTACAAAAACTTGTACCAAACGCAAGAATTGTCGTTGGTCACGGACAAATGGATGAAAAACAACTTGAACAAGTAATGGTAGATTTTGCAAATAGAGAATATGATATTCTTCTATCTACGACAATTATTGAATCAGGTTTAGACATTCCAAACGCAAATACAATGATTATTCACGATGCAGATAAGTTTGGACTAGCACAACTTTACCAACTTAGAGGTCGTGTCGGAAGAAGTGAAAAACAAGCCTTCTGTTTCTGTTTCTATAAACCTGATAAATCTCTAACAAAAGATGCTAGAGATAGATTAAAAGCCATAAAAGAATTTACAACCCTTGGTAGCGGTTATCAAATTGCACTAAGAGATATTGAAATCAGAGGTGTCGGAAACATTCTAGGCACAAAACAACACGGACACATGGTAAATGTTGGGTTTGATACGTATTGCGACCTTTTGGACGAGGCAGTAAAAGAATTACAAGGTACAGCAACACCTAAGAAAATTCCAACAATTGTTGATTTGAGCGTAACAGCATTTATTCCTGATGAATGGGTTGGTTCAAAAGAACAAAAAATGATTGAATACAAACGTTTATCAGATGTTAATAATCTAACAGAATTGGAATACATAACTGAAGAATGGCAAGATAGATTTTCAAAAGCACCAGAAAGCGTTCAAAATCTAATCAAGTTAATCAAATTACGTCTTGCAGCAACAGATATTAATATTTCAGTAATTAGAGAAACAGAAGATAATATAAGAATTTATACGCCATTCACTCAGCCTGAATGGAAAATTATATATTCAAAACTTCCATCAGAAGTGACAAAAAAATTGAAATTTGTTCAAGCACCAAAATCAACTGAAAATGCAAAATCTATACTACTGTTCAATAACCAGTATATGAACTTTAATGAACAATTTAACATGTTAGAGGATTTGTTCTATAATATCAATAAAGTAAGTTTTGAGTATCACAAATAATAAAAGAGGTAAATATTATGAATACTAAAAAAATGCTTGTAACTCTTGTTGCATTTATGTTTGTATTAACAGGTTGTTCTTTCAATAAAAACAAGGATGCAATCATTGAAGTTAACGATAAAGTAATTACAAAAGCAGAATTTGAAAAGAGCTTTAATAACGAAATTAATAACCCTATATTTAAACAATTGGGATTAAGCGTTAAAAACAAAAACAGCTTTTTATCACTACTTATAAAAGGTAGAGTAATCAACAACTTAATCGTTGAATCTCTTGTAAACCAAGAAATTGAAAAAAGAAACATTAAAGTTTCATCAAAAGATGTTGATGAGGCTATAAAAAGCAAAATCGAACAAGTTGGTTCTAAAGCTAAATTCAATGAAATTCTTAAACAAAATGGTGTAACACCAGCAGAATACAAAAAAGAATTAACAAGAGAATTAGAATTAGAAAAACTTGTAGGTATGATTAAAACTGTAAAAATTACAGAAGACGATGCAAGAAGATACTACAAAGCTAACGAAAGTAGCTTTAAATATCCAGAAAAAGTTAGAGCATCACATATTTTAATCGCTGCTGACGAATACGCAATCAGAGAAAACTTAAAAGCAAAACATAAAGACATTTCAGATGCTGAATTAGATAAAATGGTTGCAGAAGAAATGCAAGAAAAATTAAAAGATGCAGAAAAAGTTTTGGCTCAAGTAAAAAAAGACCCTACTTCATTCAAAAAAATTGCAAGAGAAATATCTGACGATAAAGAATCAGCAAAACAAGGTGGAGATTTAGGTTTCTTCGCAAGCCAAGAAATGGTTGAACCATTCTCAAAAGTAGCTTTCAGCCAAAAACCAAATACAATTAGTGATATTGTAAAAACACAATACGGCTACCATATCATTATGGTTACAGATAGAAAAGCTGCTGGCAAGGATTCCTTTGATAGCGTAAAACAAGAAATTATGCTAAAACTTGAACAGGATAAAAAAGTTGAAGTATTTGAAAACTTCATCGAACAAGCTAAGAAAAACGCTAAAATTGAATACCTTGATGAAAGTTATAATCCAGATAAATTAACAAAACTTCTTCAAGAACAAGCTACATCAAATCCTACAGCAAACGAAGAAGTAAATGGTGCAAACCACTCAGCAACACCAACTCCAGAAGAAACAAAAGAAAAGTAATGCGTAAGCCGGTGTGAAGTGTCGGTGTCGGCTTTGCGACGGCAAAGACGAGCAGGACACAGAACACTACGATAGCGACACTCTGCCGAACAAAACAATTAAGTATTGTTTTGTGAGAGGAACAATAGAGCGAAGCTCGAAACCCACAGGAGCATAAAATATTAAATATTATAAAAAAGAGGCGAAATTGATAATATCAATTTCGCCTCTTTTAAAATAATAAAGTAGCTCATAAGCCGTGTTCTGTTTTAAGGTAATCATCTGTCTAGTAATTTGATTACTCAAATTCTCGAGCGATATGTCTGAAGTTGGCGGACAGCCATTAAAACCCTCAATCTTATCTTGCATTCGGCTTGGGGTTGCCTAGCCAATAACTCTCGTTATTACTGGTGAAGCTCTTAACTCACCGTTGCACCATCGCCTGTGATATTGCTATCCATCGGCAGTCTACATTTCTGTGGTCCTAATCCACCGGCTCACACCGTCCGGAGTTTCTCCGGAAGCCTGTCCTTGAATGCACGGACTTTCCTCAAAGTAAATCTTGCGACTCACCTCGCGATTACCCGACTACTTTATTGATTATATTCTAACACAAATTGAGAGTATGGAGTAGATTTATTTCCTTCTCCCAATAATGGGAGAAGGTGGGCGTAGCTCGGTTGAGGGTTTACTTTGATTTTTACAAATTTTGCTGCTTGTTGTTAATATTTCACAAAATAAATTTACACATTAATAGTTAATTAGATTCTGAAACAAGTTCAGAATGACAATAACGGTACAACAAGACACCAACACATCACACCTACTTACACATTATTTATGATAAGTTTCATTCTTCAAAATTTTAAAAGCTCTATAAATCTGTTCCAACAAAAATAATCTTGCGTATGTATGCAAGAATGTCATTTTTGAAAAGCTTAGTTTATAGTTAGCTCTTGCCTTAACGTTTTTCCCTATACCATAAGAAGAACCAATAACAAAAGCTACTTCATTTACACCTGTATTACACAAATCATTTATTTTAACTGCAAATTCCTCTGAACTAAGTTGTTTACCCTCAATTTCAAGTGTAATTAAGTATGTATCATTATTTATGATAGACAAAATCTTTTCACCCTCTTGGTTTAAGACATTTTCTATCAAATTCTCGTCTTTTATCTCAATAGGATTAATTTCTACGACCTCTATCGGAGTATACGGTTTAAGGCGTTTCAAAAGTTCATCCACGCCCTCTTTAATATATTTTTCTTTAATTTTTCCTAATGCTATTATTTTAATTTTCATTTGTTATATACAAAGATTGCGATGGGAATGCAAAATCAATACCTTCTGCTCTATATCTTTTTAAAATTTCCATTATAATTTCTTGTCTGATACGTCTTAATGAATTTAATGCTCCAGTTGTAACATAAGCCTGCATGTGAATATCAATGGAACTTGAATTTAATTTTTCCAAATAAACAAGGTCATCATTTGTTTCAACTTCAGAATTTTCTCTCAATATCTCTTTCAAAATCTCGATAGCTCTTTCAACTTTTTCATTTGGAGTGTCATAAGTGATTCCAATAACCTCATCAATTCTACGATTTTTAATAGCCGAAACATTAACAGTTGTTGAATTTGCAACGACATTATTTGGCATTGTAATTATTGTATTATCAAGAGTTTTAATCTTTGTTGAACGTAAGCTAATATCAACAACAGTACCCTCAACGTCACCAACTACAATGTAATCACCAAGGTCAAAAACCTTGTCATATAAAATTGCGATTGAGCCAAAAATATTCGCAATAGATTCTTTTGCAGCAAAGCTTACAGCCATACCCATAATACCAAAACCAGCTACTAAAGATGTCATAGAATATCCGTGAGCTTGCATAACAGAGGCAATAATTACAAACAAAATTAGTGACTTTGCGACTTTACTTATTATTGGACAAAAACTCAACAATCTCGCACTATTTTCGTGACGTTTTTTTATATTCTCTCTTAGTTTTCTATCAATAAAATCAACAACTTTCATTGATACATAAATTACAGAAATTATTAAAACTATTTCTATAAATGTTTCTATATGTTCTTTAAAAAATTCCATAAAATATATATTCCTTGTGATAATTATCCTTTTATAAATGCTAAAACAGAAATAGAGGAGTGTCAAATAATCGTTACTTCGTGTTAAAATTACTTTATGGATATATTTTTTGTAGATATTAGCAAGCTTTTTATAGATAACAAACCAAAATTTAACAAAATCCAGCACCAAGTTGGACGAACAATGTTGAATTATCTACTAAAAAACAAATACAATATTGAACCAAATATCTTAGAAAAAGATGGCAAACCATATCTTGAAAATAACCCTATATACTTTAACATAAGCCATTCTAATAAACTCGTAGGTATTGCCTTTGATAAAAACAAAATAGGACTAGACATAGAATTTATAAAACCTAGAAACTATAAAGCTATTTTGAAACATTTTAATATTAATGAAGAAGTTTCAGAAAAAGAATTTTTTCAAATGTGGACAGTATATGAAGCAGAATATAAATCTGGAATACAGGATAAACTTTTAAGCTTTGAATATGAAAATTATATGTTTTCTGTTTCTTATGAAAAAATTTCTGAAATAAATATTTATAAAATTGATATTAAAGACAATACAGATTTAGAAAAAAATACTTTTAAAATTTTAAAAATAGATAAAGTAAAAGAATTAAAACCGATAAAAACTAAACTATAAAAATATGGCGAAACATTTTATGTTTCGCCATATTTTTAATTATTCTTGGATTGCTACGCTTTTGCTTGCAACGACATCTCAAACTAGCTTACGCTTTATCTTTTGTTTGAGTTAATTTTTCACTCAAGTATGCAATTGTTTTTGGGAAGTGTTGTTGCAAGTATTGAGTTCTAATACCGATAACATCAACTGATTGGTATGTATTCAACAATGCATTTGTTTCTGCAATTGTTTCTTCTCTACCTCTTTCTGGTTGACCTTCAACAGCTTCTTCTTCAATAAAGTATGCAATATGATCTCTTTCATTTGTTGGGAATTCTTTCAAGAAATTTTTTCTTTCTTCTGCATAAGTTTTCTTGAAAGTTTCATCTTCGTGAAGAGTATCTAAAAGTTTGCAATCAATTGCTTGACCTTGTTTATTAACTGTAAGTTCAGCTGGTTTACCAGTCATATCTGTAGCGTGACCTAATTCGTGTAAGAATACAAATGGATCATCTGATACATTCAAGATACTGAATGAATATACGTTATCCATAACTGTATTACCATCTTTATCAGTTTTATATTGTGCTGGTTTATCACCAACTTCGTAGAATGTAGGCATTTGATATGATTCTAATTTATCTTTAATGTCTTCAATTTGAACAGTTGTGTTAGCCAAGTTCAACAATTCATCACCTGGGATTTTTTTCAACATATTAACGATTTTTTGTTCACTTGCATCAACTTTTGCAGGATTTTTTCTGTCTTTTGGATTTTTAGGAACAACAAAACCTTTGATTGGAACTTGGAAACCATCCATTTTTTGTTCATCTACAACTGTAATTGTATTTTCTTTTTTATCATATTGAATTAAATATGATTTATCATTTCTTGATGATCTGAAAGTATTTTCATCTAAAACTTCAAAAGATTGAGATTGGTTCATTAACACTTTACCATCAGGAGAAGTGATTTTATAATCAATAATTCTGTTACCCATTGGGTCATCTTCATATCTGAATTGAGTTCTTGTCATATCAGTAGAACGTAAATCTTTTTCAATTAAAGTATGTCCTGTTTTCTTATCAACAGTTGCTTTTGAAAGTTGTCTTGTTTTACCATTTGGGAATTCATATTTAACATTGAACATTCCTGGTACGTCAGATTTTTCATAAGTTTCTTTTCTTATTAATCTATTTTGTTTATCACGTTTGATTTTGATTGCACTTTCCATTACTGGATAGCCTACTTCGTCAAAACCAAATTTAGTTTCATTGAAAGTATTTGTTCTAAAATCCTCTGTCATAACAGTTTTAGAAACCCACTTTCTGCCTTTAGCTTCAAGTTTTGTACTTTCTTGAGCTAAAACATTCAAATCTTTATCTAACAATTTTAAGTTAGAACCTTTATTACCATGAACAGCTTTCATAGTGTAGTTATTGGCTTTATCATAAGCACATCTTCTTAATTGAATTTTATCTAATGGACTTTGAGTCATTTCTTTAGCCATTGCAATAACTTTTTCTGAATCTAAATTATCTTCAGCCATAATAGTTGCACTCTGTTTATCCAATTTCATTGGAGTCATTTTATTGTACATGCTAGCTAATTTATCAATAACTTTATCTTTTACTTGTGGTTTAACTTCTGCTTTTGTTGTACGTTCAAAAGTATCAGGTTTTGCAGGAGGTAAATATGGCTTTCTAGCCGTATTTTTACTATCTTCTACTTTACCAGCAAAGTTTATTCCTGAAAGTTTTTGAATTGCCATTTTTCTACCTCACAAATGTATATTTCTAATAATTTACTACTACGCCGATAATTATTAAACACCCCTGAAAAAAATAATTGCTACTTTTACACTTAATTTTTACAAAATTTTTACATAAATTCACAAATAACCATCTCACAATGGCTACAATCATGGATTAAGGAGTACTTTTTACCTGTTTCATCCACTAAAATCAATCGTTTTGGAGATTTACATCTATTAAAAGCTCGATATAGACAATGTTTCGTACGCATTAGCTCTAAATTTTTAACCTTGTGATTTGATTCAAATGATGGTTCTGTAATTTCACAACCACAATCCTTATAAAATTCTCTTGCAAGTTCATTATGAACATTTGCCTTGTAATCCATTGATTTTAAAGGATATTGAGCATGCTTTAATTTCTTTTGAGCATGACATTTATAATTTTTCAAACGCTCTTCCATAAGTTTTTTCAATATTTCACGACGAAGAGTATTTATTTCTGAAACTCTTAAAAATGGCAAATATCCAAGAACAGAAACTTCTTCAACTCTAAAATCAGAGTCGCCTGATTTTTTTAGCTGTTCAATAAAAGTTTCTTTCATTTTTTCAGGATTATTTGGAGTTTCTATTTGAGGAATATCCAAAGTTACAAAATTATAATCCTCGTCTTTTGCAGTTAAAATATTGTTTTCGTAAATCATTTCAACTCTAATTCTGCGTTTAGTTTTAGAGTTTTTAAGTTGTTTTTCAAATTGAATATCTTGGTTTCGATAAAAATCTAAACCAACCTTTAAAGCCTTTGTACCTTTTAGATAAACCCTATTGTTTTCGACTCTATTTACCAAAGCTCCATTCATTTCACCATTTACAAAGAAACAAATTCCATCACCATTATTTAAGGCTTTTCCTTTGTATTCAAAATATGTATCTGAAACCTTTGTAATTTTACCGATATATTCACCCAAAGATTTTGGAGAATTAAAATTGAACATATCTCTATTTTCATCAAGACAGTACGTTGTAAAACCTCTATTAAAAGATTTATTTACATCTGGAGTAAAATCATATTCAATAACACCAGAAGATGTCTTATCAGCGTATTTATCAATTAATTGTCGATAATATGCAGTAACATTTTTTATATAATTTTCGTCTTTTAATCTACCCTCGATTTTAAAAGACAAAACTCCTGCATCAATTAAATCTTTGATATATGGAGAAGCATTAAAATCTTTTAAACACAAAAGGTGTTTATCTTTTGCCAAAATTTTCCCATCTTCGTCCATCAAAGTATATTTTTTACGACATGGTTGAGCACAACAACCACGGTTGGCACTTCTACTACCAATGTATTCACTCAAATAACATTGACCACTATAACTTACGCACAAAGCACCATGGATAAATGTTTCTATTTCAACGTTTGTATTTTTACAAATATTTTCTATATCTTTTAAAGATGTTTCACGTGCAAGAATAACTCTTTCTAAACCAACATCTTCAAAGAATTTTACCTTTTCAAGAGTTCTATTATCGCATTGAGTACTAGCATGCAAAGGTATTGGTGGTAAATCCAATTTCAAAATGCCCATATCTTGAACAATAATTGCATCTACACCAATTTTATACAAATTTTCTATCAATTCTTTTGCTTTTAAAAGTTCTTTGTCATCAAGAATTGTATTAACAGTACAAAAAACCTTGACGTAAAACTTGTGAGCATAATCTACAAGTTGTTTAATATCGTCAAGGTTATTAGTAGCATTTTGTCTTGCACCAAATGAATTAGCACCAATGTAAACGGCGTCAGCACCGTAATTGATTGCTGACACCGCACATTCTAAGTTTTTCGCTGGAGCTAAAAGCTCAACTTTCTTATTTTTCATCTAAAGCTGCAACACCTGGTAATACTTTACCTTCGATAAATTCTAATGAAGCACCACCACCTGTTGATACGTGAGTGAAGTCTTCAGCTTTGAAAAATTTCTTAGCAGCTGAAACAGAGTCACCACCACCAATAACTGATGTAGCACCATTTTTAGTTGCTTCTACGATAGCTTGAAGAATAGCTTTTGTACCGTTTGAGAAAGCAGGTGTTTCGAAAGCACCTACTGGACCATTCATAAGAATTGTTTTTGAAGATTTTACAACTTCTTCAAAAGCTTTTTGTGATTCAGGACCAGCATCAACACCTTCAAAACCATCTGGAATATCATTGATAGCAACAACTTTGTTTGTACCGTTACCTGAGAAATCATCAGTAACTAAAACATCAGTAGCCATTACTAATTTAACGCCTTTGTCTTGAGCTTTCTTTTCGATAGCTTTTGCAACTTCTAATTGGTCGTCTTCGCAAATTGAATTACCAATTTTACCGCCGTTAGCTTTTACGAATGTATAAGCCATACCACCACCAATAATCATGTTATCAACTTTGTCTAATAAATTTTCTAAAACACCGATTTTAGAAGAAACTTTAGCACCACCAACAACAGCTGTGAATGGTCTTGTTGGGTTATCTAAAGCTTGAGATAAGCATCTAATTTCTTTTTCCATTAACAAGCCTGAAACTGCTGGTTTTAGGATTTTAGCTAATTTAGCAGTTGAAGTGTGGTTTCTGTGAGCTGCACCGAATGCATCGTTTACATAGAAGTCACCAAGTTTTGCTAATTCTTCAGCAAATGTCATATCATCATCTTTAGCTTCTTCAGCTTTGTAGTAACGGATATTTTGTAATAAAGCAACTTGACCATCTTTCAAGTTTTCTAATTCTTTATCAGCACCTTCACCAACTGGTGATTTAACAAATAATACGTCTTCGCCTAAAACTTTTGACATATATTTTGCAACTGGTTCTAATGATAAATCTTCTAAAGTTTGACCTTCTTTAAGTTTTTGTGGTCTACCTAAGTGTGCCATTAAAATAATTTTTGCACCTTTATCTTTTAAGAAATTTACTGTAGGTAAAATAGCTTGAATTCTTGTATCATCTGTAACATTTTTGTCTTTGTCTAATGGTACATTAATATCTACACGAACTAATGCTCTTTTGCCTTTTACGTCGCCTAAGTCTTTGATTGATTTTTTCATAATTAATCTCCTTCTCTATCAACTAACTTTAGTTTATACCAAAAAATTTTTATAATAAAGTATTAAAATTTTTTCACAATATTAGTTTTTTTAAAATTTTTAAAGTAAAATTAAATAAGAAATATAAATCTTGAGGAATATATGGAAGACTTTTTTACTAGCTATAATTTTTATTCCAGCGGTCAAAACATGGAATTAATCACAAGTATAGTCGATACACTAAAGAAAATATTAGAAGAAGATAAAAAAGAAGCACAACCTTTATTTTTAAGAATAACAGACAACTTTATCTTAAATATTGCAAGAAAAGTTGTTGAAGAAAAGAAAAGAACATTCTTAATTGGCATTACAGGCGAAAGTGCTTCAGGTAAAACTGTTTTTGTAGATAATACAACAAAAGCATGCCTTGAAAATGCACATGACGATATTTTCACAGTAATTACTCAAGATGATTATTACAAAGATACTTCAAAAGAATTGAAAGAAGCTGGAAGTTACGAGGAATTGTTCAAAACAGGTTTCAGCTTTGATACACCAGATATTATTAACTTAGAATTAATGAGAGAACATCTTGTAGCACTAAAAGAGGGAAAAGAAGTTCGTTCTCCTCGCTACAACTTTGTAACTTGTGAATCTACCCCTGATGGAGAATTGAAAAAACCTGCAAAAATCATTTTAAATGAAGGTTTATATGTTCTTCACGAAAAAGTTAGAGATATTATTGACGTTAAAGTTTATGTATTCACACCACTTAGCGTATTAAAAGATAGATGGTACAAACGTGCTGCATCTAGAGGTAAAACAGGTGAAGCCGCTGATTTACAATTTAAGGACGTAAATACAACTGCTCAAAAATTCATTAGACCAACTTACCAAATCGCTGATGTTATCATTAATGGTTTAGTTAGCCAAGAATACATCCAAGATATTACTCAAAAAATGTTTAAATCTATTCGTGATTTATTAGTTTAAGCATTTTTTCTACACAAACTTTTGATGAGTGATTTTTTACAATAATTTCACGACAAGCTTTTGTTATTTTTGAATTATCACGAGATAAGTAATATTTTATTGTTTCAATTAAGTTTTCTATTGTCGTATATGTCGGTACAAGATTATCAAACAAGGATAAATCTTCTCTTTCATCGCTTAGAACAAGTGTTTCACAAGCTAGGGCTTGAAATGTTCTATAATTCAAAGAGGTTTCACCTTGAGAGTTAAAATTAACAACAATCTTTGATTTATTTAAAGCAAGACTCATATCTTTTTCATTATCTATAAAACCCTGATAACATTTTTCTAGCAAAGGTCTTTCCTCTATAGAGGTTCTATCTAAAGCATCTTGATAATGTTTTTCTATTGCATGCCAAGCAAATTTTACATTAGGAAGAGATTTTAAAAGTTTTAAGAAAGAATTTAGTCTAAAATCGGTATCAAGTCTTCCTGCAAAATTTACATCAAATTCTTTTTCTAGATTTAAATTCTTATAAATATCTGTATTTACAAAATGGGGCATGTAAAAAATATTTTTATAATCAGTCTTGTCTAGTAAGGCTTTATCCCAATAAAAGGAATAATTTCCATCTTTATACAGTTCATTTCTGTATAAATCATAACCACTTCCAGCAGTAGGTTCTTCTATAACATCAGAAAAATAATTGATAGTTTTCAAGTTCAAATTATTTTCCACATTGGTTTTAATAGCTGAAAAACCATATCCTACTATATAATCAAAATCACCTTGAGGTATGGCATCATTTTTCAAAACATCAACTATTTTAACATCATGACCATTTTGAATAAAACCATCAAAAATACTCGAAATAGTTAACCTACCGCCTATGCTATGAGGTAATATTCCGAGTATTTTTAAATTCATTATATGTTTAAACCTTTATAAACTAAATAGCTTTAACAACTTCTAATAATAAAGATTTAAATTTATCTTTAGCTACGTTAGCTGCTTCAATAACTTCTTGGTGAGAAAGAACTTCACCTGTAATACCAGCAGCAGCGTTAGAAATACAGCTGATACCTAAAACTTTCATACCGCAATAGTTAGCAACCATAGCTTCTGGAACAGTTGACATACCAACAGCATCAGCACCTAACATTGTAACCATTTTAGTTTCAGCAGGTGTTTCGTAGTTTGGACCTGTAAGAGCCATATAAACACCTTTTTGTAATTTAATACCTAATTTGTCTGCACAGTCTAAAGCAACTTTTTGTAAGTCTTTTTTGTAAACTTCAGTCATATCAGGGAATCTTTCACCTAAAGTATCATCATTTGGACCAATTAATGGATTAACGTGCATAAAGTTGATATGGTCTGTGATTAACATTAAATCAGATGCTTTAAAGTTTGGATTAATACCACCTGCAGCATTTGTAACGATTAAGTTTTTAACGCCTAATTTTTTGAATACTTTTACAGGGTAAACAACTCTATCGATTGGATGACCTTCATAATAGTGGAATCTACCTTGCATCATTACAACTTTTTTACCTTCGATAGTTGCAAATACTAAGCGACCTTTATGACCTTTAACTGTTGATGGAGCAAAACCTGGGATTTCACCGTAAGGAACTGCAACATCGCAATAATCATCAGCAAAATCACCTAAACCTGAACCTAAAACGATTGCTGTTTCTGGAACAAAATTATTTGTCTTGCTGTTAATAAAATCAATAGTTTCTTTCATCTAAAACCTCACTTCTAATACGTATAATTAAAAATAAACACTAAATAATAAAGAATAAGGATATAGACGTAGCTATACCCTTATTTTAAAAATCTTAACCGATTAATCTATCATCGTCAGCTTCAGCTGCTTTAACCATGATAGCGTGTTCAACTGGATTTTCTTTTTTATATGAATTATCAAAGTATTCATCAAAGCCGAAGTCTTCACGAGATTTCTTTGCTTGAGTTTCATCAACTAATTTTTTTGCTAATTCAGAAATTTCGTATACAAGTTGATAACGATTTTCTGTGTTTTCATTTAAATCCCATGCAACTTTAATAATTTGATCCATATATAACCTCTCATATAACCTACAAACTAATCATATAACATAATTATTATTTTCGCAAGCATTTATTATAAAACTTCATATAAAATACTAGACTTATGGCTAATGAAAGACTAGCCACTTCGGTAATTCTACTTAAGAGATGGTTATAATTTAATAATGGTGTGAAAAGAAAACACTAGCACATTTACCCACAGAGAGAAAATTGAAAGGACGAAATAATGGTAGCAGTACAAACAGATACAATTTCAGTAGTAATTGTAGAAGATTTTAAATTAACAAGAGTCGGACTAAGATGTGCACTTAATTCCAATGAAGATATTGAAGTAATTGGAGAAAGTGAAAACGCAAGCGACGGTTTATCAATAATAGAAAAACAAGCCCCTGATGTAGTTTTAATGGATTTAGGTTTACCTGATATGAATGGTATTGAGGCAACTTTAAAGGTTAAAGAAATGAATCCTGAGGTAAAAGTCATTGCACTAACTTCCCATGACAGAGAGGAAGAAGTTGTAGCAGCATTAAGTTCAGGAGCAACAGCATATTGTCTTAAAGATATTGACCCACACAAACTTGCAGATGTTGTAAGAGATGTAGCAACAGGCGTTTGCTGGTTAGACCCAGAAATTGCACAAATGGCACTAAACGCATTTCCAAAAGTTGAAAATGTTGGACTTTTACCAAACAGAAATGGTGATGAAAACAGAGTTCCTCTAACAGAAAGAGAATTTGAAGTTTTAAAACACCTTGTTTCAGGTAAAAGTAATACAGAAATTGCAAAAGAATTGATAGTAAGTGTTCATACCGCAAAAGCACATGTTTGCTCAATTTTACAAAAAATGTGTGTTAATGATAGAGTCCAAGCAGCAGTAAAAGCTGTAAAAGAGGGCTTAGTCTAACGTAAGTGAGCAATATACGTAAGTAAACAATAAAATAAATAAATAAATAAATAAAAGGAGAAAACCCCATGCCAGAATTTGCAACACCCCATAGTGTAAAGACCTCAGACAAACCCCTTACACATAATGAAATGATTAGAGCCATAAGATTTGCCATAGCATCAGAATATGAGGCTATACAGATTTATGAAGAAATAATTGAAGCAATAGATAACAAAAAAGCAATCACAATGATTGAAGAAGTTATCAGCGACGAAAAAGTTCACGTAGGAAACTTTATGCAACTTTTAAAAATACTTAATCCAAAAGAAGAAAATTTCTATAGAGAGGGTTATAAAGAAGCTCTAGAAATTTTGCAAGAGGATAAAAAATAACTCAAATAACTCATTTTATATACTTTACATTAAATTGACAAAGCCCCTTATTTTGTACAAAATTAGTACTAAAGGAGCTTTGTTTTGATTTTAATTACAGGTGGTGCAGGTTATATAGGAAGTCACACGGCATTAGAATTTTTAAAAAATAATTTTGATGTTGTAATACTCGATAACCTTGAAAACGGTCATATCGAAACAATTAACTTTTTAAAAACTCAAGGAAATTTAAACTTTGAAAAAGCGGATTTAAAAGACTTTCAAGCAGTTGATAAAATTTTTGATAAATACAATATTGATGCAGTAATCCACTTTGCTGGATATATTCAAGTTGAAGAGAGTGTAGAGAACCCTGAAAAATACTATACAAACAATGTTTGTGGAACATTAAATCTTTTAAGAGCAATGAATAAATACAACGTGAAAAGATTAGTATTTTCATCAACTTGTGCAACTTACGGAGAACCTCAATACACGCCAATTGATGAAAATCATCCGCAAAACCCAGTAAATCCTTACGGCGAAACAAAGTTAATTATTGAAAAAATCTTATCAGATTATGACAAAGCCTATAATCTAAAATCAATTAAATTAAGATATTTCAACGTTATCGGTTGTGACAAAAAGGCTAGAATTGGCGAATGGCACACTCCTGAAACTCATATTGTGCCAAATATTTTAAAAGCTTGCCTTGGAGAAACAAAAGAATTTAAAATTTACGGAAACAATTATAATACACCCGATGGAACATGTGTTAGAGATTATGTAAACGTGAATGACCTAGCAAACGCTCATCTTCTTGCATTTAACTATTTAAATAAAGAAAACAAATCTGACGTATTTAATTTAGGTACAGAAAATGGTATCAGCGTAAAAGAACTCTTTGACACTTGTGAAAAAGTTGTTGGTAAAAAAATACCTGTAAAATACGAAGATAGAAGAGCTGGTGACACAGAAAAGCTTTGTGCAAATTCGACAAAAGCTAAAACCATTCTTGGATGGACACCAATTCATTCTCTAGAAGATAGCATAAAATCAGCTTACGAATGGGAAAAGAAATTAGTATGAAATGGTATTTTGCGTGTAATTCAGACTCAAAAGAATACGAACCTCTAATAAAGGTTGCAGTTCTCTCTGCTATAAAAAATACCACTCTAGAACCCCATTTTATCTTTGATGGAGAACCTAATGAACTAACTCAATGGTTAGAAGATAAAGGCGTTAAAGTTATTTATCATAGAAGTAATTTGTACAAAGATTTAGAAAAAAAATATTCAGGAAACGAATTAAAAATATCCTCAGGTGCATACCTTAGATGTGATATTCCAGTAATTGAAAAAGAAGACGACTATGTACTTTATACAGATTGCGATGTAATCTTTTTAAAAAACGTTGAAATGCAAAAACCTAAATATTTTGCATGCACTCCTGAGGTTGATAAAGACAACTGGAAACTCTTTAATACTGGAGTTATGTTTATGAACATCAAAAACCTAAGAAAATCATACAAAGGTTTTTGTAGATTTATAAAATGGAATCTTTGGAGACTTGTAACTTGGGATCAAACAGCTTACCAACTATATTACGGAAACAAAAATTCTAAATTAGATTTTAAATTTAACCACAAAATATATTGGGGAATAGATAAAAATGCCGTGATTGTACATTATCACGGAGCTAAGCCAACTATGTTCACAAAAGAAGACTCTATAAAAAACATGGCATATTTCAACGGACTTTTGTACAAAAAAAATCCTGAAAGCTATGAATATTACTTAAATTTATTCAAAGAATATTCTCCTGAAATTGAATACAGCAAAGAGGGTTTAGAAAAGCTAAAACAAGGAATTTATCCTGTTACAAAGCCACCTAAAAATCCTTTGCATATAAGAATTAAGAACTTCATAAGAAAAAACTTACTTAGTCCTTAATCTTAGCTCCAAATTGAGAAACCTCTTTTTGTATTATTTGAGATTAAATTTTTAACTGATTCATATTCAGTTGATGCAGCTTGATATTCAGTATTAGCTGATTTTAATTGTATATCATTAACTTTATCATCTCTTTCTAGTTTTGCAGTTTCTCCTTTATACCAGTTTTCAGCCTCTGTTCTTTTTGCATCTCTAGCTGAGTAATCCAAAGTTTTTGTGAATGAAGTTTCAGACCAATTTTCAGTACCTTCAACAACTTGAACATTTTTAAGACCAACTTCATCAAGAGTTGCTGGGTAGCCACCTTTATAAATTTCGATACTACCATTCAAAATACCCTCAATCAATGCTTGAGCATCACTTTTAGCCTTTTCTATAATATCATTTGTTCCATAGTCGTATTTAACACCATTTTCATCTGCAGCTTCAGTAACCTCGTAACCAGCAGGAGTAATATCAAAACCTAATTCTTTCAACATGCTGTAGTTAAAATCAACATAAGTACCATTTTTATTGTATTTCAATGTATTTGAAGTAATAGATGAAGACCCTGTCAGAGTATTCGAATTTGTTATTACTTCTTCAGCAGCTATTTGATTTGCTTCTTGCAATTTTTGATTATAAGCAATAGAAAGGTTAGCAGATTTAATAGAATTAACAATTTGATTGTTAGACAACTGCATGCAACGCAATTCAAGATCGTTCATTCTTGATTGCAATGTTAAAAGTCTTGCTTGATCTGCTGCTAAACTCATTACTTTTTTCCTTTCCTTTTCTATCGTCGACACATTAAAAGAAAAACTTTAGTACCTAAAAACCCTAAAACCCATGCTAAATCTACAATTCGAGTTCATGATACGCATAAAATAAGCATCATGAGACATTGTAAACAATTGTAACAAGATAAGGATTTGTTAATATTTCTTAACAATAAAAGAGTTCAATTTTCATTTTTCATAAAATAAAATTATGGAAAGTAATTTTTTAGCCGAAAAACTTCAAAACAAAAACGTAATCATGTTTTTGACGACTTTGATATATATTTTAGGGCTTTATGCATTTTTTACAAAGGCATCAATTATTTTTGCACTTGTTGTAACAAGTATTTTTATTTTGTTTTTAGTAAAAAATTTAATTTCTCCAAAACTACTTTTATTTTGGACATTTATTTTTTACGCTGGATATTTTAATTGTGTCATGCAAATAAAAAATAGCGATGTTTTAGTTAAATATGCTCCAACAAAATGCGAAATTATAGGACAAATAAAGAGTATTCCAAAGGTTGGAGATTATAATACAAAATTTTATTTTCAAGTCCAAGAAATTATTGTAAACGGAAAAGACATAAAGGACATAAAAGCAAACACCTTTGTATCAATAAAAAATTATAAAAACAACGACTTAAAAATACACGATTATTACAAAATAAGAGGTTCACTAAGAACTCCAATAAAAGCAGGAAATCCATCTCAATTTGATTATGCAAATTATTTAAAGAACTTTGACACTCATACAGTTTTTTACGCAAACAAAAACGATATTTCACAAATCGAACATGAAAGAACTCTTCTAACGAAGTTTTTGCAAGGATTGAACGATTTAAGAATAAGAATTATAGATACACATTCAAAATATTTAAAATACCCAAACACAGAAATTTTAGGTGGAATAGTTTTTGGTGATGATGCGGTTAGCCCACCAGAATTTATAAAAACTTCATTCATAAATTCAGGATTATTACACATTCTTGCTGCCTCAGGGATGAACGTTGCTTTCATTTATGGATTTTGGTACTGGATATTAAGCAAACTAAAAGTTCCTTTCAAAATCATTCTTACATCAGGAATTTTTATGATAATTTTGTACGCACTAATGACAGGACTCGGTGCAAGCGTAATCAGAGCCGCGTTTATGCTTATATTTATTTTGATAGGTAAACTCATTGATAGAGATACTCATAGCGTTGCCCTACTTTCACTTGTTGGATTAATAATGCTAATTTATAACCCTGCGTATATTAACAACGTTAGTTTTCAGCTATCATTCCTCGTAACTTTTGGACTATTAGTTAGTGCTGATAGTATTTTTGAAAAATTTAAGAATGTTCCGCAATGGCTAAGTTCTGCAATCGGAATACCTATTATTGCTCAAATTTGGGTTATACCTTTACAGATGTTTTATTTTAATACGATAAGCACATATTCAATCTTTGCAAACATTTTGACGGTACCAGTTTTATCTATTATAAGTTTTCTAGGCTTTTTAAGTTCAGTACTTTCAATATTTAAACCAATAGCAGATTTTATTTGCAAATATACAGACATTATTTTAAATCCACTTTTAACAATAATTGTTTTGATTTCAGATTATTTTGGAAAATTGAGTCATTCAATACTTATCACAACTCATCCAAGCATTTTTCAAATCATAATTTATTATATTATAATTATGCTTTGCGTATTGATGTTAAATGATGAATTCAGAAACAAAAAGCTTGTTATCAGTACAGTTAGCTTAATTGTAATTCTATTTATTAGTTGCATAAATTTACCTAACAAAAATTTTGAACTAATTGCTTTTGATGTTCAAAATGCTGATTCATTTTTAATAAAAACACCAGAAAATAAATATTTCATAATTGATACAGGAAAAAGTGGTTATAATGGCGGAAATTCTCAAGCCATGTCTATCATAATCAAGTATATGAAAGATAGAGGCATAAAAAATATTGAGGGATTGATTATAACTCACTTTGACAATGACCATTCAGGCGGAGCTTCTGACATAATTGATTACGCAAAAATTAATACTGTATACATAAATACTTTCAATGACAAAAGCTATACTTCAAAAGGAATTTATAAACGACTAAAAAATAAAAACGTAAAAATTGCGAAAAACAATGACACTATTTATCAAGAAAAAGATTTTAAAATCACAACCTATAGAAAACAAAATAGCAAAAATGACAATGAAAACTCCATCATATCAGTAGTTAAAGATAAAAACTTAAGTGTATTAATGATGGGTGATGCATCTATGGAAAATTTACCAAAAGAAATAACCAAAGCACAGATTTTAAAAGTGGGTCATCACGGTGCAAAAAGTGTAGTAAATACAAATAGCTTAAAAGTCTTAAGAACAGAAACTGCAATAATTTCAACCGGCATTAACAAATTTGGACACCCAAATCCGGTAACCGTAAACCAGCTAAAAAATCTGAATTTGTATAGAACAGATAAAAACAATTCTATAAAAATAGTTTCAAATGGTGATGAATATGAGGTTTTGACCTTTGATAGAGATAAGAAAAAATATGTAGAAAAACTTAAGAAAAAAGTGTAAAAAAACACTATTAAGTTTTGTAAAACCATTATTATTACTGGGGTTGAGAGCCTTTTTGACATGTGTTATAATAATAGTAGAAGAAGTTAAAAGATTTTACCGAATGAGACTCGGTTGAGAGTGTTATTCCCCAGCGACCACTCTTTAAACAAAAAGGTGTTTCCAGTAGTACTGTATACTATATAATTTTATGGTGTTCAAATGGAATCATTGCTTTTACCCCTACAACAGAAATTGCCGAAGACGATAGTCCGAGGGGTTGGTATGGCTGCGATACTTGGAATTGTAGCCTTGACAACAACATATATTCAAGGGATGCCTATACTTGCAAAGGATTTGCTAGCACACAACACAGCGATAGCACCTTTATTAAATACTGATACAAGGAATATAGAAAAAGAGATTGAGGATTACAATACTCAGACAAGGAATAAGTATAGGGGTGGGGTTGTATATGATGTAGACACAGGTATAAAACATATTAGGCTAAGAAAATATTACCAAGGCAGACCTGTAAGCATAAATGTAGTGGAGATAAACCAAAACATTAATCCTGATATAAGGATAAAACCAGAACTAGCAACATCAAGACTAGCATCAAAAAGAAGTATTTCAACAATAGCAAAAAAAGACAATTCAATAGTAGCAATAAACGGAACATTTTTTAAACCCCAAACGGGCGTTCCTCTTGGAACTTTAATGATTAACGGAAAAATGTATACTGGACCTATATACGATAGGGTAGCTATGGGCATTTTTGAAAGCAAGGATGGAACAACTTTCAACATGTCTAGAGTTCAACTTGACGCAAAAATTAAGAGCAACAATACAGAAGTTAAGATTGATAATATTAACCAACCAAGAATGTTATCAACTTACGTACTTGCATATAGCCCTGAATGGGGACAATTTGCACCACCATCACCAAAAGGTGGAATGCAATTAGCAATCGCAGAAGACGGAAAAATTTTAAAAGCTTCAGCAAATAGATTAGAAATTCCAGAAAACGGATACGTAATCGTTGGACCAACAAGTAAGTTGAGTGCTTTTTACGGTAAGAAAAAAGTTAAAGTTGAAATAAACACAAACCCTGATTGGCAAAACGTAACACACATAATTAGCGGTGGACCATACTTAGTAAAAAATGGTGAAAAATTTATAGATACAAAAGAACAAAAATTATTAGCTATTGGTGGCAGAAACCCAAGAACAGCAATAGGTTATACAGCCGATAATAAATTAATTTTAGTGGCAGTAGACGGACGAGAAAACAGTTCAATCGGTTTAACACTAAATGAATTAGCAAACTTGATGAAAGAATTGGGTTGCACAAATGCTATGAACTTAGATGGCGGTGGCTCAACTGTAATGTACGTAAACGGAAGAATAGTTAATAAACCACAAACACAAGGTGGCATAGCTCTTTCAAATGCCTTAACTGTTAAAACAGTATCAAAAGAGGGCTAGGGGAAAGAGACTTGCACACTATAAAAAAATACGTTATAATATAAACATAACAAGTGGCATTTAGCGAAAGCTAAAATTTTACACCACCGCGTTTTATTATGAGAATAAAACTAGCGTTATGATTGCGAGTCTCAACGCTAGTTTTTGTTTATTGAACAAAAGTGCTATTATATAGAATATAACGGCCAGCGTTTTAACTGTTGTCATAAGCAACACCTCCAATCTCGACGCAAGTACCGCCGTTTAAAGAAATGTGTGGTGTCCACTTGTTATATTTTTGTCATTGTACAAATATATAACATATATTATATGAATATTCGTTAGAACTCCATACATTATTTAAACTAAATTTTACTTTCTACCTACTACTTTCCTCTAATATTTCAAATCAAAAATATACCGTGTTTGTTTAATAGAAAAAAACAATAATAGACCTTAACATTCATAAGGAAAGAGGGGTACTTATGAAACGATATTGGGTATTGTTGGCTTGTATAATATGTTTAACAACCTCTCCTAGTTTTGGATTTGGTGGATATAGTACATTAATAACTCCTATTGAAAACTCATTTTATGGAGTTGATTATGCAGAGGAGAAAGACGAAGCTAGACTTCAAAGACTTGAAGAAACCGTTTATGGCGAAGCCAAAACTGGTGATATAAAAACACGATTAAATAAACTGAGAAATGATATTTCTGCAGATTTAATAGGTAAGGAAATAGAAGCTAAACCTGACACTTTTGCTGATGATAGCCCAAAGACTGCATATTCTGATTCATATACAGATAGACAGACTCCAAAAGAGCCTACAGTTTATAAAGAAGATTCTAGCGTAAGTTACCCTGTTGTAGATACGATGGAACAAATTGTGTTCAAAAAAGAATATAAAAATAGTGATATAAACAATAGATTAACTAAACTTGAACAAGAGGTTTATAAACAAATCTATCCGTCTGATGATTTGTATACAAGGGTAGATAGATTAAAGAAAAGCCTATTAATAGAGGAAGACAAATATTTGGCAAATTATCAGGACGTATTTTCTGATGACAACCCAACTTATCAAGATTTTGAAGACTATAAACCTAATTACAATAGAAACTATAACAATAATGCTCAACAATATTATAGTTTTGGTGGAAATAATAGTAATGACAATAATTATTATAACAATAATAAGACCGTATCACTTGATGATATTGAAAAATCAGTATTAAAAAGACGATACAAAAATGACGATACAAATACACGTTTGAGTAGAATTGAAAACAAATTATTCCAAACAGATTTTCAAGAGGACGATGACTTAACGAGAATGAACAGAATCACCATGGCACATAATGCACAAAAAGCATCAAATGCTTATCGAGGTGCAGGCTTACAAGAAAAAATGGCAACTGTAATGCAAATAGGTATGACAGTCTTGATGATTTTGGCGATGGTGTTGTAGGTACCCTCACACTCAAAATGTGCGAGAAAACAGTTATGTAGGTCAGCTTTACCAATCCGACAGCTTTGGATTGCGTCGTCGTTTCACTCCTTGCAATGACAAAATCAAAGAGGGCGAGTTTTTAAACTCGCCCTCTTTGGTTCTATAATCTATAACTCTTTATTATTCTTGAGTTTTTTTAGTACCATCTGCATTGATTTTGCCAGCGTGGAATTCATCAATCATTTTCATAATTTCAGCATCTGATTTGCCTTCGATTGCAGAAGCACTAATACCATAAGTTCTAGCATCTTTGTATGTTTGTGATTTATCATCAACTTGAGTTGTAGTACCTGAAACATCAGCTGTACCAGCATCTTGAGTTTGTGTGCTAGCATATTGGTTAACTGCTTGAGAAGCTTGAGCAAGACCTTGAGTAGCTGTGTTACCTACAAGAGTTGTAGTTTGAACAACTTCTTGAGCAACATTTAAGTTACCAGCTGCTACAGAACCTGTAGCTACATAGTTACCAGTTGCGGCAGTACCTTTAGTAGCGATATCGCCTTTGCCCATTGCATTAGACATCCAGTTGTTCATTTTACCATTGAATTCTTGAATTGCACTTAAGAATTGACCTTTACCTTGATCAACCATTGCTGCGAATTGAGCAGTATCACCAATACAAGTTGCAGCTGAACCTAAGCAAGATAAGCCAGATGCAAGAGCACCTAAGTAATTACCGTTAGCAATATTTGTTACTGTTGTACCTGCAGAACCAACTGCTATAGTTGCATTACCTACGGCTTGAGTAGCTTTACCAACTTTTTGAGTTGTCATACCAGCTTGACCTAAGCCTTTACCAACTGTAGTAACTGTATTACCAACAGCAATTGTAGTTTGACCAGCAGCACCTACGCCGATACCAGCACCTGTTACAGCACTACCAGCTGGAGCTGTAAATACACCTGGAAGTAATGAAGCTCCTAATGATTTCAAGCCGGCACCAAGACCTTGCATTACGCCACCTGCAGCTTTAACACCTGTACCTGCTGCAACTGTTGTGCTACCTGCAACTGTCATACCAACACCAACGGCTTGTGTAGCAATACCAGCCAATTTAGTGTAGTTACCATATTCTGTAATCTTAGCGAATGCTTGACCTGATGCTTGAGTATCAGCAACACCTTGAGTTGATGCTTCATTTGAAGCTTCAGTAGTAGCTATAACGTTTGTTTCTGTATCATCTACATAGTTAATTTGTAATTCTGTTGCAGTTTCAGAACATTGAATAATTGTTTCTTGTAAATCTGTATTTTGATTTTCAATTTCAAGTAATCTTGCATAAATTGCTTGAGTTCTTTCAGTCTTAGATGAATCATTTGATGGAGATAATGTTGGAGCCATTCCACCTTGAGTTGGTTGAACACCGCTTGAAATCAAGCCACCTTTACCAGCTTTTCCAGTATTTACTGGTTTATTGTTACCAGTAGGAATATTTAAACCGTAAGCACTATTTTCGCCACCAGCTGCAGCCATTGCTGTTGAAAATCCACCAGCTCCACTTTCATCAGCAGTTAAACCTTCAAGCTCTGCACCTAAAGCTTCTGCTTCAACCATGTTTGCAGCAATTTGAGCACCAGCATCGTTCATTGTATCCAAAGCTTCTTGAATTTGAGCAACGATAGCTTCTTTACCAGCTTCGCAATTTGTTTGCATTTCTTGGATTGCTACTGAGTTTGCTAAAGCTACTTCACCAAGTTGTTGAATTGAAGCAGCATCTGTATTTGCTTCACCTTGTTCAACAACTGCTACTGCACTTGTATCTTCAGTTTGTTCTTGATCATCCAAACCTTCAGTTAATTCATAGTTTGCAGTATCATTACTTTCTGTACTTACTGCAAAATTTGTTTTACCAGTATCATTTGTTTTGTTTACATTGTTATTAGTATTATTACCTGCAGCAATAACTTCTTTCTTTGCTGCTTTTACTTTATTTTTTGTTTTTCTACTAACGAAAAGACCCCCTGGCGTTTTAATATCGTCAGCAATTTTCTTTCCATCAATACCTGATACATTACTGTAAGAACCGATTGAATCTACCATAACTTTTTACTCCTTATTTTCCTATACATAATCCTATATCATGCATGTCGACACATGTTCAGCCAAACTTTAATAATCAAATCAATTTCTGTAACATTTGTTAACAATTAATAATTTTGTCATCCTGAACTTGATTCAGGATCTGATATTGGTGAATGAAAAATGCGTTCGTTTGTCAGATTCCGGATCAATGTCCGAAATGACATGTTTTTATTTTGGATTGCTTCGTCGTTTCACTCTTCGCAATGACATAAATCTTACATACATCTAAAATATATTTGCGTAAGATGTAAAGTAATCAGAAATAACGCTAAATAACATTGGCAAAATCCATATCATAATAGCTGCACCCAATACAGGTTTAAATAGGAATGATAATTGGAACACGTTTACTTGTGGTGCAGTTTTTGAAATTACACCCAAGATAATATCTTGTCCCAAGGTTGCCAAAAGAACAGGGGACGCTATTTGTAGCCCCATATACAAAACATTTGATGATAACTGTATTACATAATCTAAATTTACAAGTTGTTGAAGAGGAATTGATGCTGAATAAATAGGAAACAACTCAAAAGTTCTCATCAACGCTCTAAACAACCAATAAACACCGCCAACTTGTATAAAAATCAGAATGCCTAGTAAACCAAAAATTCTACTCAAAATTGAAGTTTGAGATTGAGTTGTAGGGTCAAGTACCATAGCAGAAGATAAACCCATTTGCATATTAATCATATCTCCGCCAGCCTCAATAGCCAAAAGTAATAACTGAGCAACAAAACCTATCATTGCACCTACTGCATAATTTAAGATTAATGCCATAAGCAAAGCACCAAAATCATTAAATGGCAGAGGTTTTGGTTGAATTAGTCCTACAATCATTACTGTCACAAGAATAGCAAGGCAAAGTCTTATCATAGAAAAGATTTCTTTTCTATTCAAAAGAGGTGCAAATCTAAAAAAACCTGCAACTCTTGCAAATACAACAAGACCTGAACCAAAATAGGTCATAAACATTGGAAATAATGAATTTAATCCGTTTAGAAATTCCATTACTTTACGCCCTCAGTTCTTGGTGGTAAATCTATTTGAAATAATTGTGGTGGGGGGTCAAGTTTTACAAAGTCTAACCCAGTATTTTTCTTAAAAACAGTTCTATTCTTTTTTACTGTTACAGGAACAGTTATTGTTTCATCCTTAAATTCAAATATTAATATTGCTTTTCCCTCACTTTTTGGAGAAATCAATATTGTATCCTTTTCATTCATAATAGTTACTAACACATTTGCAGTAACAATGTTTCTATCAGAAGACACAACTTTACTTACAGGCTTTGTTGTATGCACAACATAATCGTCAAAAGCAAAAACTTTTGGAATAAAAATTGCACACATTAAAATTATTACAAAATAGAAAAGCCCTTTTTTCAAATTTATCTACCTCTTCTAAATTTAATAGTTAAATCTTCTAAGAAATCTGGTTTTGGATCAGCAGAATCTCTTTGTTGAATATATCTTTCTTGATTCTTAAGTTTTGAACCAAGACCTGTTGGAGCTGTTGAATCCTTTGAAAAATTACCATTTAATTTATCAGGTTCAGACGCATTAAACTCATCCATAAAAGGTGGTTTTGTATATTTATAGTAATTACTACTCAAAACATAATTATCGCTACGTGGAACAACATTGAATGCAAGAGCCATACCATCAGTAAATAGGTTAGTTAAAATTCTTACAAATCCAACACCACCAATACAAATAACTAAAAACACGGCCAAAATTTTTGGAGCAGCAGCAATTGTTTGCTCTTGTACTTGGGTAACGGCTTGTAAAATACCTACAACCAAACCAATACCAGCTGCAACAAGCACGCAAGGCATTGAAATTGAAAGCATTGCTACAAAACCTTTTGCCATATATTCCATTAACATTTCCATAGTATGTTTTCCTCTTTTTATTTTTTGGATTGCTTCGTCACTACGTTCATCGCAATGACTTTACTGTCATCCTGAACTTGTTTCAGGATCTTACCAATGGTGAATTTTCAAAATCAACATTGGAATTTTTGGATTGTTTCGTCACTACGTTCCTCGCAATGACATGATGTCTTGGATTATTCGGGTTGTCGAGGGAGTAACGTCCAGCTCCACCTTGCTGGCTAGGTTCACTCACGCTCACACGTCGCCCTACCGAAAATCCACTAGTTATAACTTGATACCAAGCCTTGGACAATCAATGCCCAGCCATCTACCGCAATAAAGATTAGCAACTTAAACGGTAATGAAATAATTGTTGGTGATAACATGAACATACCTAGTGCCAACAGGATATTTGCAACTACCAAGTCTAATACGATAAACGGTACAAATACAATGAAACCTATCTCAAAAGCTGTCTTTAATTCGCTTATAATATAAGCTGGAGCAACTTGCCAAATTGTGATTTCTTCAGGAGATTTTGGCGGTTGCTTGTGCGACATTTCTATAAAAAATGCCATATCACTTTCTCTTGTTTGTTTCATCATAAATTCTTTTAACGGTTTTGAACCAACATCAATGGCTTCAATCAAATTCTGGTTTTTCTTATAAGGAACTTGACCTTGTTCATAACATTGTTGAAAAACTGGACCCATTGTATAGAAAGTCAAAATCATTGACAAACCAATAATTACAACTGATGGTGGAACTTGTTGAGTACCCATTGCAGTTTTTAACATTGAAAATACTACGACAAATCTTAAGAAACTTGTCATACAAGCAAATACAAATGGAATTAGTGAAAACAACGTCATCACTACTAACATTTGTAAAACTGGATTCATATCACCGAATATGTTATTCATACTTCTTTCCTTTAAATTATTATTCTTCTATATAAGCATCACCCTGGATTTTTGAAATCAAGTTCATACAATTTGTATCTGACGCTACTAAAAATTTTTCACTTCCTGTTGAAATCACGTAAAAAGCTTTACTAGGTGTAACTCTCAACATATCTAAAACTTTTAATTTAGAATTTGGTCTTGAGCCTACACCAAAATCTGAAACTTTTTTATATACAAGTAGAGCAAAAAATATTAACCCTATCATTGCAAACGTAAAAACAGTAATATTTACTATAAAATGACCCATTTTATCTTCCTTTTTAATTACTAAATATCTTCATCGTCTATTTCGAAGTCGCTATAATCAAAGTCATCGCCTTGTTGAGGTTGTTCACCGTCTTGAAGTGGCATTTGTTCCATAGGTTGACCTTGGTCTTGCATCATTTGTTGTTGTTGCATTTGCATTTGTTGCATTTGCTCAGGTGTCATTTGTTCATACATAGCAGGATCAATACCCTCTGGCACTTGTTGTTGCATCATGTCAGGTTGTGGCATTGGTTGTTCTTGCATTACAGGTTGTGGTGCTGGTTCATCGTTTTGGGCAAAAACTTTATTGACCTTTACACCATATCTATCATTTACAATTACAAGTTCACCCTCTGCAATAAGCTTTTCTTCAACTTTCAATGAAATCTTATTGCTATATATTGAACTAACATCAATAATCACTCCTTCGTTGATTTTCTTTAAATCACCCAAAGGAATCTTTATTTTATCAAATTCAGCACCCATCTCTACTTGGATACTATCCCATAAATTCGATGAGTTTTGTTCCATATTCATTTCTCCTTCTATTGAATCGTCAAAAGGTACTATTAATGCTGGGTTTGGAGTAATATTAAAATCTTTTTCAAACTTTCCACAAACCACGTGCATTGTGTGTAGATTTGAATTTTCAAATACTACAATATCATCCGCCTCTAATGATTTTAAATCTTGTACTGAAAATAAAATTGTACCAATTTTTATATTAGCTTCAACCGTATTTTCTAAAAATGCATAATCGCTAAAAGTATTTTCTTCAGGTTTAAATTCTTCTGGGTTTAAGAATTGGTAAGGCATTGAAACAATAATTTTACCAACTCTTTCATTTTTTTCGTCATCTTGTGCTTTAATCAAAAATGTAAGGTGTAAAATATCAAATGTTCTAAATTTTAAAGAACCTCTTGGACGGATAAATTTATCCGCAACTGCTGTATAATACATATCATTAAAATTTGTAATAATCTTCGCTTCAAGCTCAGACATGATGTTTAAGCTAAACTTTTCAAGCAATTCGCTTGGCTCTAAAAGTTTATCTAAAATCAAAGATATTGCAGGCTCTGAACATCTTATAAAAACTTCTCTAGCTTCATCAATATTAATCTTAGTTACAAAATAGCTGTCATCCTGAAACATCGCATTGATATTAAGACTCATTGCCATTAATTTAAACGCAAAGCCGTATTCAAAAAACTCCTTACTTGTCATTTCTAAGGCAGTTTCGAAATTAGAATTAAACCATTGATACTGGTTTATCAAATTATTATCGAATGTGTTATTAATAACCTCTTGTCCCATAAGTCCCTATCAACTAAAGCGATTAATACAGCTATATTAAGAATACTCTTGAATATTCATCTTAACATCAACTATTTGTTGTATATTTAATAAAATTTGTGTTAAAATAAACATATTAATAAGAAGAGGGAAAATTATGTTAAGAACAGGTATAGTAGGATTACCAAACGTAGGTAAATCAACATTATTCAACGCATTGACAAGTGCAAAAAATGCTCAAAGTGCAAATTATCCATTTTGTACAATTGAACCAAACGTAGGTGTAGTTGGAGTTCCAGACGAAAGACTTGAAAAACTTGCTCCACTTGTAAATGCAGCAAAAGTTGTTCCAACAGCTATCGAATTTGTTGATATTGCTGGACTTGTAAAAGGAGCAAGCAAAGGCGAAGGTCTTGGTAACCAATTCTTAGCAAATATCAGAGAAACTGATGCTATCATTCAAGTTGTAAGATGTTTTGACGACCCTAACACAGTTCACGTAGCAGGCAAAGTTAACCCTCTTGATGATATTGAAACAATTAATACAGAACTTGCTTTAGCTGATATGGCTTCTTTAGAAAAAAGAATTGCTAAAACAGCAAAAGTGGCAAATTCAGGTGATAAAAATGCAAAAGTTGAAGTAAAAGTTCTTCAAACTTTATACGATAAATTATCAGATGCAACCTTTATCAATGTAGACGAATTGTTTGATGATGAAGACGAATTAAAAATCGCTAAACAATCTCAATTAATGTGCATTAAACCAGTTATTTATGCAGCAAACGTTTCTGAAACAGATGTTGTTTCCGGTAACGAATATACAAAAATCGTTGATGAATACGCTAAAAAACACGGTGCAGAAATGGTTATTATTTCTGCAAGAATAGAAGAAGAATTAGCAGAACTTTCACCAGAAGAAGCTAAAGAATACTTGGCAGAACTTGGTATCGAAAACTCTGGTATCGAAAAAATGATTCAAGCAGTATATCATTTATTAAACTTGAGAACATACATTACCGCTGGTGAAATTGAAGTAAAAGCTTGGACAATCACAGCCGGCACAAAAGCACCTCAAGCAGCTGGTGTTATTCACACAGATTTTGAAAAAGGATTTATCAGAGCAGAAGTTATTTCTTATGACGACTTTTTAGCTTGCAATGGTTCTTACACAATGGCAAAAGAAAAAGGTGTAATGAGATTAGAGGGTAAAGACTACGTCGTACAAGACGGCGACATCATGCACTTTAGATTTGCTAACTAAATGCATAATAACATACCCTCGCCACATTTTTACTTTTGTAAAAATTGGAGAGAGGAGAAATTTTAGTTAAAAAAAATACATCAATAAAAAAGAGTCCATTATGGACTCTTTTTTATTTTATTCTTTTACTATACCCTCGCCTTTTGTTTTTTTTAGTACAGCTTTCCAAAAAGCCATGATTTTTCTAATTGTATAAACCACCTTTACATTTGGTCACAAATACGATAACAAGTTTAAATTAATATTTTTAGAGTATGAAATTAAAACAATAATATATATATAACAAGTGGACACCATGACATTTCTTTTTATGACAAATTTGTCAAGAAAGGGGGTGTTGCCTATGGTAATAGTTAAAACGCTGGCCGTTATGTTATACATAATAGCAGTCTTATTCAATAAGCAAAAACTAGCGTTATTAATTGCAATCCTAACGCTAGCTTCAATTTAACAACTAACTGTGGTGTAAAATTTTAGCTTTCGCTAAATGCCACTTGTTATATTTTCATTATAACTTATTTTCAAACTTTTTCAAGTCTATCACAATTACATAAACTTAACGACATAGAAAGTTGCAAGTGAAAAATAAACTGCCAATCCCAATACATCAATAGCAGTTGCAATTACAGGTCCTGATGCTACTGCTGGGTCAATATTCATTTTTTTCATAGCAAACGGTGTAAATGTACCAATCAAGGTTGCAAGTGCCATATTGATAGCCATTGAACCGCCAACGACACAACCTAATTCCACATTATGTTGCCAACCCCAAGTAAACAGAGTTACCATAACTCCAAATAATGTACCTATCATCAAGCCAATCATACTTTCTCTGAAAATATTATACAAAGCTGAGCTTGCGGTAATTTGACCGGTTGAAAGTCCACGAACCATCAGCGTAATACTTTGTGTACCAATATTACCAGCCAAGCCTGCTAATAATGGCATAAAGATTGCAATAATAGGAAACGCTTTCAATGTTCCGTCAAAATGATTTGCAACATTTACGGCAATAAATTCACCAACAAGAGTTACAAATAACCAAGGAGTTCTTGCTCTTACTGATGTGAATAAGCTACCAGCAAGGATTTCATCCTCATCAATGTCACCTGTAGAGATACCTGATGATGCGTAAATTTCTTCTGTTGTTTCTTCTTCTACAACGTCTTGAATATCATCCCAAGTTACAACCCCTTTTAATCTGTTGTACAAATCTACAACAGGCAAAGCGTTGAATTGGTATTTCATAAATTCATCTGCGATGTAATCCTGTGGATCGTCAACATGAAGTTTTACAATGTCTGACGTCATAATTTCTGAGATTTTAACATTTTTTCTTGTAGTTAATAAAGCTCTTAAAGAAACAACCCCAATCAAGTGATTTTGCTTATCAATTACATAAATATAATATAAATCTAAGTTATCCTCTTCTGCCTTAATACGAACGTAATCCAAAACTTGTTGAACAGTCATATCCATGAAAACTGTCATAACAATAGGGTTCATCAAACCACCGGCAGTTTCCTCGTTATATGTTAAAAGTTCTCTAACCTCGTCTGAAAACTTTTGAGGTAACTTATCCAAGTATGTTTCAGATTCATCCTCTTCCATATCACCCAAAACGTCGGCAGCAGCATCGTGAGGCATCATAGTAATAATTTGAGAAGCTCTTTCTTCATCAATTGCACCTAACAATTCTACTTGAAGTTGTGGAGATAGGTATTCAATAATTTCAGCAGCCTTATCAAGGTCTATTAGCTTAAAGCAATCTAGACGCTCTTCCTCTTTTAATTCCTGCAAAATATCTGCCAAATCGGCACTATGATAACTGTTAAGTTCTTCTGCAAGTGGCTCAATTTGTGAATCTGCAAGGAGTTCTCGTATTCTTTCTATTGTTGCTGAAATATTTTTCATAATTTTATTATATATTA
>DBIX01000021.1:0-41633 GCA_002297005.1 Cyanobacteria bacterium UBA791
TATTGAGAGAAATCAGCAGGGGATTATGGATTTTAACAAAATTTTAGCGAACAAACCTTTACTTTACGGCATTATAGGTGCAGTAGTACTTGTATTGACGTTAGCTTTAACTATTGGAATTGTTTCTTCAGCAAACAGCAATCCTGGTGGAGCTAAACCTGTAGAGGAAAAAGTTATAAAAGAAGATTTAGACTTATTAACAACAGATAACTTGGGTAAAGCTATCGAAATTCAAGCATTATTAGCAAGAGAAGGTATTAATGCAAAAAGAAAAATTGATGGTACTAAATCAACAATTTATTTAGACAACTATACTCAAACTCAACGTGACAGAGCACTTTTAGCTATTGTTAAAAGCGGTTTAATGGATCAAAACGTTGGTTTGGAAATTTTTGATAAAGGTGATTTCACATCAACAAAAGAGGATAAAAGAATTAGATTATCAAGAGCAATCAATGGTGAATTATCAAGATTAATCAGAAAAATTCCACCTATTGAAAATGCATCTGTATTTATTTCTATTCCTGAACAATCAATGTTCGCAAATATGCAAAAACCAATTACTGCGACAGTACAAATTACAATTCCGTCAGGTACAAAGTTAGACCACATTAAAGTAAAAGCTATTTCTAACTTACTTTTAGGAAGTGTTGCAGGATTAACAGCAGATAATATTTCTATTACAGATACAAACGGTAACGTATATACAAGCATTATGAACGCAGAAGATGAAATGTTAGAACGTCTTGAAGAAAATGACAAGTATATGCAACAAAAAGTAAACGCACAGTTGGATAGATTAATCGGTAAAGGTAACTATGTTGCGACAGTAAGTACATTCTTACGTCAAGCACCTGCTGAAAAATATTCAATCACATACAATCCAAACCAAAAAGCTGCAATTACAGAACAAGTATTTTCAGAAGGTTTAGGTGACCGTTCACAAGGTTCAGCTACAGGACCTGCAGGTCCAGTAAGTGTATACTTACCAAACAACATTCCTACAGGTGTTATGGGAGCTGAGGGTAATTCTTCTCAAAACAGAAACTACGCTCGTACAGCTGCAGAAAGACAATATGGCGTAAGCAAAACTCAATTAAATGAATACATGAAACCTGGTTTGATAGAAGAAATTTCGGTTGCAGTTACTTTAGAAAAAGCTTCTGTACCAACAGACACAACAATTGAGGAATTAAAAGAATTAATTGCAAGTGCTGCAAGCCCAAAAGTAAAACCAGAAAGCGTAACAATCGCATTCTCTGATTCAACAGAACCATACTTGGCAACAGATAGACCTGTAAACTTACCAAAACCTGACGAAACAGGCAACCCATGGTGGATAACAATCGTTTTGGTAATAGGTGGTTTAATCGGTGGCTTCTTCTTCGTACACGGAAAAATGAAGAAGGCTCAAGAAGCACAAGCTAGAGAAATGGAAATGTTGAAAAACAGAACTGAAACTCAAGACAGACAACTTCAAGATGTAAGCTTAAAAGCATCTGAATTAATAGAAAGACAAACACAACTTGCACAAGGCTTGTTGGAACAACAACAAAAAGAATATATTCCAGCACCTCCACCTTATGCAATGACAGACGCTATTAACGAATTGCGTTCAGATTTAGAAGCAATTGATGATAGCGAGGCTGGCGAAAAAATCAAGAGTTGGATAGAACAAAGATAAAAATCGAGTGTTGACGGTTAAAACCCGTCAACACATATAAAATAAAAAGTAGTAGGTAGTGAATTAATGGCAATAGAAGGGTTTGATTATAAACAGTTTTCTCAAATGTTAGCAGGACAAGCTAAAGAACTTGTTCCAGCTGAGTTTGATGATTTTCAAAAGAACTATATTGTTCAAACATTATTAAACTTCTCAATGCTTGCCGGAGAAGCAATCTCAAATGATGCTTCTATGGGTTTTAATGCCGACCAAGCCGTATTACTTACTCAAATTATTGCCGAATGGTCATTCCACAAATCAGTTGATTTAATTCGTTCAGGAATTGACCCTCAATATTGGGATGGAGTACTTCAAAAAGTAGCCTTCACAATCTTTGAAATTGGTAAACAAACAATTCAAAATAATATACCTCAAGACCAAATGTTAGCGTTGATTGAACACCACGTTAAACAGGCATTTGATGGTGCGATTGATGAATTGTCACAAAAAGGTATAATTGATGAAAGCGTAAAAGAAAACGCTCAACATCAATCAAATATTGATGCTATGGTTCAAGAAGCTGAACAGGCTCAACAAGAACAAGCAGCACAACAGCAAGCACAGGAACAACAAGCCCAACAAGAAGCACAAATGGCACAACAACAAGGTCAAGTTCCACCACAAGGACAACCAATGCCTCAACAACAAGGTGCTCCTGCTGGACAAAACAAAATCTTAAAACTTGCATCTGTTGCTTTAATCTTAAAAACTTTATCGCAAGAAAAAGTTCACGCTATATTGAACAAGTTTAATCCTGACGATGCACAACTTGTCATTCAATATATGCAAATGAATGATTTGGAAACAAGATTAGATCCAAATGTTTCAATACAATATTTAAAAGAAATCAAAACTCAATTACCAGAACCAAAACAATTAAGTCCGTCAAAGATTACGGAAAGAATACAAAAAGCAATAAAAGGTTGCGAAAACCCACAAAAATTACAAGAGGTTCTAAAAAAAGAACGTCCAATGGTACGCAAATTCATTCAATGTGCGTATGAGGGTGAGTTCTACGAAATTCCAATTAGAATTGCAAACATTGTTGCCCAACACGTTGAAAGTAGTGTATAATATAACTACTTATGATCATAAAAAAACAAGCACGGAAAAAGGAAGTTGTACAAGAGCAACAACCTGTTCCGGAAGAAAATGTCGTAGCTGTAGAGGAAGTTCAAGAACAACCTGTACAAGAGCCTAAAATTGAAGCTTCTCCTTTGCCATCGCAAGAGGAGCTTAAAAATGATGCTTTCGACATTGACAAGATTGATTTTACACAAAGACAAGAACGAAGACGTGGAGATAGACGTAGAGGTTATAGAAGAATTGATGATAGAAACCTTATCTCTAGAGCCCAAGAAGAGGCAGACCAAATCAAAGAATCTGCTGCAAAAGAGGGTTATCGAGCAGGACTTGAAGAAGCTAGGAATGATATTCTAGATTTGAGAGATTCTATACAAGATTTTATCTCTGCCAAGAAAGAAGTTTTTGAGTATATTGCACCTGATATTTTAGAAATATCGGTTGATATCGCAAGAAAAATCATTAAAAAAGAATTGGAACAAGACCCGCAAGCTATTATTAATATGATACTTGAAGTAATGGAGAGTTTTACAAAAGACGAAACAAAGATTACAATAAAAGTAAATCCTATGCAGGCAGATCTTGTTAGGGAAGAATTGCCAAAAGCCTTATCAGCAAAAGGTACAGAGGCAAGAATTACAATTACAGCTGACGACAGCGTAGAAACAGGGGGATGTGTATTCTTGACAAGCAACGGTATTATAGATGCTGGACTAGATACACAACTCGAGATACTTAAAGAAGCTTTGAAAGGAATGTAATGGGAGCTCCAGGCTCAAAATCAATGAGTGAAATCTTTTTAGCAGGCTTTGTATTGATGTTAATACTTATCCTGTTAATTGAGATGCCTACTTGGGTTATTAACTTTTCAATCAGCTTCAATATGACAATTGGTATCGTACTGTTGATGATTGCCCTATACGTTCAAAAACCACTTGAATTAGCAGCTTTTCCATCAATCATCCTTATCGGTACAATGTTCCGTCTGGTACTTTCAATTGCATCAACTCGTCTTATCTTGGCAAAAGGTGATGCCGGTGAAGTTGTAACGGCGTTCGGACATTTCGTAACCGGTGGTAACATGGTTGTAGGGTTCGTAATCTTCTTGATTATTACAGTCGTACAGTTCATGGTAATCACAAAGGGTGCTGAACGTATCGCCGAAGTATCTGCCAGATTCGCCTTAGATGCGATGCCAGGTAAACAAATGACAATCGATGCCGATTTCAATGCAGGTTTAATTTCTCCAGAAGAAGCGGTTAAACGTCGTGAGGACTTACAAAGAGAATCAAGTTTATTCGGTTCTATGGATGGTTCTATGAAGTTCGTAAAAGGGGATACTATCGCCGGCGTTATCATTACAATCATCAACATCGTTGGTGGTTTGTGCGTTGGTTGTTTAATGAACAATATGCCAATTGCTGATGCGGTTTCTAAATATACCATCTTAACAATTGGTGATGGTTTGGCATCACAAGTTCCATCACTTTTAATGTCAATTTCAGCCGGTATCGTAATGACTCGTGCTTCTGCTACAAGCTCTTCATTAGGTGCTGATTTGACTACACAATTAATGAATAAACCTTACAGTTTATTCTTTGCTGCAGGGTTCTTATTCTTAATCACTTTATCATCACCAGTAACAGGTTTGCCTTGGTTCCCATTCTTGCTATTCACTATTTTCTTAGTATTAGCTGGGTTCTCAGTACTTGTTAATGCCGATGTACAATCTCAATTGGGTCAATTAGAAAATGTTCGCCAAAACATGCAAGACCTTGTTAACCCAAATAGAATGTACGAAAGACTTGGTGTTGACGTACTTTCATTACAAGTTGGTGCTGGTTTGCTTGTAATTGCCGACCCTGACCAAGAAGGACAATTACTTGCCAAAATTGCCGCTTTAAGACAAAGAGTTACTGACGAATTAGGTTATATCTTACCAAACATCAGAATTATGGATTCTTCTGCATTAGAGGCCAACGAATACTTAATTGCTATTCGTGGTAATACTGTTGCGACTGGTTTTGTATACCCTGGTAAATACATGGTTATTGCTGACCAATGGGATTCTGTTAAATCTTCTGTTCCAGATGATGCTATTGTTGGTGTTGATCCAACTTACCAAACACAAGCATATTGGGTTTCTGAAGAAGATGCTAAATCTACTAAAGCTATTACGGCCGTTGACGCTACCGACGTTGTAGTTACTCACTTACAAGAAATTTCAAGAAAACACGTTGACGATGTAATGACAAAAACCGACGTATTAAAATTAATGGAATTAGTACGTTCACAAGACCCTACTCTTGTTAACGACTTAGTACCAACAATTATTTCTACAAGTGACTTGAGAAAAATCTTTGTAAACTTAATTAGAGAAAAAGTTTCTATTAAAGATATTATCTTCATTTTTGAACGTCTGTGCGACTACGCTAGATTTTCAAAAGAACCGGATATTCTTTCAGAACGTCTGCGTGCGGCATTGGGTAGACAAATTTGTTTAACAAATGTTCAGGAAGATAAAGTTCTTTATGCATTAACACTTTCACCTGACTGGGAAAAAGTTCTTGATGATAGTTGTCAAAGAACAGAGCTTGGTACAATGTTCTTGCTTAACCCAATGCAAGTACAAGAACTTATCGAAAGCACAGCTACAACACTTATGACAGCTCACCAAAACATTGGTAAACAACCAGTAATCTTATGTTCTCCAAGAATTAGATTACCTCTGTTCCAATTACTTGAACGTCATATTCCAACAATTGTTGTAATTTCTTATTCTGAATTGATTACAGATATTAAGGTTGAAGCAGTAGATACAATTGGTGAAAGCTATAACCAAGAACAATACGTGTCAGGCTAATAAATGAAAAAAATCGTTTTATTCTTGATAGAAATATATCAAAAGATTTCAAGGTTAACACCGCCAGTTTGTAGATTTATGCCAACTTGCTCTGAATACACAAAGCAAGCTATTATCAAATTCGGACTTATTAAAGGTCTTTGGCTAGGTATAAAAAGAATTTCTAAATGCCACCCACTCCATGAGGGTGGCTATGACCCTGTTCCAGACGAATTTAATTGGTAATTGTAACAAATCCTTAACATAACATTTCAAATTTCTAAAGTTATCATAAAAAGTTGCCGATATATAACTTGTAAGCAAGATAACTAATAAAAAGGATATGTGAATATGTTAAGAAAAATCGAATTACCAACTACTAATATTGATAACAGTGTTGAATTTATTTTGAGAGGAGCAAAAAAACGCAGATCAATGGCTATGGCATCTGCAAGAATGCTAACTAACGAACAAGGCATTCAAACTATGTTGGTTGCAGTAAAATAGGAAACTTCGCCGGTGTTACCGGTAGAAAGTTAAAGAAACAGAAAACTGAAAGGAGACTAAGACAAAAACAATAGAGTGTGTAGAGTGACCGAGAAATCGGGATGTGTGTAAAAACAAACTGCAATCTGTATGAAAAAAGAAGAAAGATGAATTTTAAAGAGGTCAAAACATTGACCTCTTTCTTTTTGTAAAAAAATAACCAAACAAAAAAAATAATGCTATAATCTTAGCAGAATAGAATTTTGAGAGGTAGATATGTTTCAAGAATGTCCTTTTAATGGAAATAAAGAATGTAATGAAAGTTGTGGACTATTTATAGCCCCTGGGGATTTAAATGAATTAATGGGAACAAGATTAACAAGCATCGGTGTTTTTGACGTAAAAGAGGGAATGTGCTCTCTAAAAATGTTAGCCCTAAGTAGTGGACGTTATATGTTTGAAAATACTGCTACCGTAAGAAGAAATGCGTAAGCCGATGTGAAGTCTGAAAAGACTTGCAGAAGTGCAAGGCTTTGGAAGACGTAACATAACGATAGCGACGTTTCAAATCTGTGATTTGACAGGAGCAAAAATGCGTAAGCTGATGTGAAGTGTTCGATTTCAGATACAATATAAATTTTGTTGGGCAAGTATGCCCAACCTACAAAAATACACATATAAAAAGAGTTCCCAATTGGGAACTCTTTTATTTCACATCTACTCTTTTACTTTTTCTTAGCCATTTTCTCTTTTTGTAATCATTGCTGCTAACATTGTGTTGAAGTGGTTGTTAACAACTTCGTCATCAATGTTGAACCAGCTGTTGTTTTCTGCAGAAACTTTTGCTTTAAATGATTTAGCTTCTGCATCTAAGCCCATTTCAGAAGCTCTTGCAGCTAATTTATCTTTTAAACCGTTTGTAATTTTTGTTAATCTTCCTGACCAACCTACCCATTCTTCGTTTTGTAATGATTCGATTAATGTTTCACCATCCATATCATCAGAGTATTGGTTGATGTATGTTTCCATAACTTCAAGAACGTTATCTTTGTTGATTCTTGCTAAAGCTTCATCAACGGCTTTGTTATCAGTACCGATACCTTTCATAGCTACGTATAATTTTTCACAAATTTCGTTAGCTTCTTTTTGAACTTTTTCAGCTTTTGCTTTTGCTGCAGCTACTTTCTTATCTACTGTTGTTGAATCAGTTTTTGAAGAAGCATCTGTTTTTGTTGTTGTAGTAACATCAGCTTTAGTTGTACCGCCTGCTTTTGTTGTGCCATCAGCTTTCTTTGTAGGTTCACAAACTGTTGTTTTACCAGAGTTTTGTAATCCTAAACCTGCAAAGTTTAAGTTGAAACAACTTGCGATATTGTTGAACCAAGTTGGCATTGCCATATTCACACAAGCTTCAGAAATTGGAGAATATGCAATTGTATTAAATTGGTTAGCCATTGTGTTAGCAAATATATTCAATTTAGAATAATCAACACTTGCTGTTTGGTAACCGTTAAAACCATTTAAACCATAATTATTGTTAAGACCAAATCCTAAACCTGTGTTTAAACCATAATTAAATGTCATATATAATTCCCCGTTTTCCTATGTTTCTGAGTGTGTGTTTAAAGTTTATTAAATCTTTGTTCTTTTAATATCCCTTACATTAATATAAAAACAATCTCAAATTCATGATTGACAAATGTTTTAGGCATATTTTAAACAAAATCGCTAGAACTCACTAAATTCAACAAAAAATCTATCGTTACAAAACTTAATAAATCGTCAAAACACCATGTTCATCATGGTTTTGGAGTTAAATTTTCACAAAATAAGGGTGAAATTTTGTACAAAATTTCACCCTTTTGAAACTTAATAAAAAGGGACAATAATTGTCCCCTAGAAAATGGAGTTTAACATTACACCTTACTATGAACCACCAACTAATCTTAATGCTTCTTGTAGTAGTTCCTTGTTTGAAGAAATCAATTTGTTTGCCAATTCCATTTGAACTTTTGCTAATTGGAAACTGTTGATATTATCTTTGAAACCAGCATTTGAAAGTTCTATCAAGCCTGAACGAACTTCTGCTCTACCCATTACAGGTCTGCCAGATTCTGGAGTTTCGATGTATTGATTATCCTTGATTTCATACAAACCGTTTTTATTATGGAAGCTTGCTTGTGCGACTTTGTACAAAGGAACTTTTCTTTTACCGCCATCAGCTTTACCATAAATTGTACCGTCTTCTTTAATTTCGTAATCATCATATTTACCTAGGTATTTACCATTGTTAGGATCAATCCACAACTTGATGTTTGTTGTTGGTAAATCCATAGCACCACCTTTTAAAGTAGTTTCTTGGTAAACATCGTTTTTCACAGCTTTTGTACCAGCCATGATTTCGCCTTTATCATTCAAGATGTAACCTTGAACATTCAAGCCATCTTTTGTTTTAAATGCACCTTCTGCGTCGAAATCAAATTCACCGTGTCTTGTGTAAACAGTTTTGCCGTCTTCACCTTTCACCATGAAGAAACCTTCGCCCTCTAAGAACAAGTTAGCATTACCAGTCCCTGGAGTTGATTTACCTTGGCTGAAGTTTACGCTCGAATTATCAAGTACAGAGCCATTTAAAAATGTTTGAAAGCTAATTTTCTTTTCTTTATACCCAGGAGTATAGATATTAGCTAAGTTTTCTGTAATTGCTCCCATCCAGTTGTTTGTTGCCTTTTGAGCATTTAGGGCAATCATAAATGAATCGTTCATTCTCTATTCTCCTCTTCTTCTTCTCTCTCTATTTTGTCTACCACCATTTGATTGGCGATAGTTCAAATCCTTGTAATCGATATTTTCATCATTGAATTTTTGGCGAAGCATTGGCAATTGAGTTCTTAAGAATTGTTCAACTGCTTTATCTCCTGGTAAAAATTCTGCTGAAATTTTACCCTCTCTATCTATTTTTATAATGACAGAAATGTTTTTGTCAAAATCTATTCTGAAAGGTTTATTTGTTTTTGCAGCTTCACCAATCATATCTGCTAAAGCTTTTGAAACTCTTGTTGTTTGTTGAGTTTCGTCAGCTTTTTGCAAATCTTGTAAGATTTGAGTTGCAGTATCAGTAACTGTTTGACCAGTTTCTTGATTATTTTTAACTAATTCAATAAAGAAATTTGCGTCTTGTTCAGTCATTTTTAATTGTTTTGTTTCAACTTTCTTTGGTTGAACTTTTTGAACATCAAGAGTTTTTAAATCTTTTTGAATAGCTTTTGCTTCTTGAGCTGTTTCTACAATTGAAGCTAAGTCATCTATTTCTGCAATTCTTTCATTAATTACATTTTTAACATCTTCTGTTGCAGCAAGGTTTTGAGCCTTATTTAAATTGTAGTAATTTTTAATTTCTTCTGTTAAAAGAGTATTGTCATCAATCATTGAAACATCTTTTGATTTCAACGATTCAACAGTATCTTCAGCCATTATTTCAGTTAAGAATTTGTTTAATTCTTCTAACGGTTGTTTCTTTTCAGGTTCAATAGCTGTTCTTTCCATTTGAACAGGTGTTCCTACCTTAACTTCAGGTTTTTGTTCAGTTTTTTGAACAGGTTTACGAAGTTGTTCTGGAATTACTTCTTCCATTGCAGGAATTTTCTTTGTTAAATCAACTTCTTCACTCAAAATTTGATTTAACATTTTATTTTCTATAAGTGTTTCTTCAACTTTTGATTGAATATTTTTAACTTGCTTTTCTGGTTGAAGTATAGATTTTTTATTTTCAACCTCGACAGGTTTAACTTCTGGTTTTACTTGATGAGATTGTAAAACAGTTGTTTTGTTTTCAACTGGTTTTTCCAATTCAACAGATTTATTTACAGATTTTTGTAAATTTTCAACTTGTTTATTTTCTATTGATTTAACCATTTCAACGTGTTTATTTTGTTGAAGATTTTTAATTTCAGGTTTAACTAATTCAACCTCATGATTTTGTTTAGGTTGAAGTTCTTTATTATCAACATTTTTAGGTTGAAGTTGTTGAGTTTTAATATTGTTAATCTTGTTATCACTTACTTGTTCAACTTCTTCAACTGGATTATCAAATTTTGCTTGTTCTTTTATTGCATTCAAAATTTCGATTTGAGGTTTTAGTTGTTCTTTAACGACTTCTGGCTCAAAATCGTCAACTGTTAATTTAACATCATCAGATTTGTTAGAAAAATCTGTATTGTTTTTAATCACAGTATCATTTGAAACAAAGTTATCTGTTTTTGGTAAAATATCAACTTTATCTTTTTTGATAACGTTATTAACAATATTTGTAAAATCTTTCATTGATAAAACTTCATTTTTAGTTTCAGCTTTATTTTGAGCATTTTGAATATTGTTTATAATTTTATTAATAACTTTTTTATCTTGAATTGGCTGAAAATCTTTATTTCCAGCTTTCATAAAGTCGTTAATAAAATCTTTCTTTTCTGTAAAATTAAGGTCTTTGAAATCCTTGATTTTAGTTTCAAAAATCAATTCATTTTTTACAGTATTATTTGTATTATTTGTAATTTTTGTATCAGAAACTTTATCCATTTTCTTTGTATGGATAAGGTTTTTCAATTCTTCTTTTGACAAATTCTTTATAATATTTAAGTCACTTACGTTTTCTGATTTTTTATCAGAATTTTGAACAGGTAAAACATCTTTTTGAACAACATTTTTCAAATGTGTTTTTTTATTATCGTCAAATTTATCATTTTTCATAGAAAAATCTTTATTTGAAGTTTCCATTTGAGATAATTGTTTTACAGGTTTTTTAATATCATTAATATTTCTAATATCTTTTTCTAATAAATCAGCAACGTCTGATTTTTGAGATTTTTTATCCTCAATTTCAGTATTGTTTTTAGGTTGAATTAACGTTTCTTCTTTATTTTCAACCACTAAATCTGCCTTTGGGTGAGCCAAAGTTTCTTTTTTATTTTCAACTTTTTCAGACAAATCAATTTTATCTTCTAAAATATTTTCAGATTTATCTTTTTTAGAAGTTTTTGGTAATTCATTGAAAGTTTGAAGAGTTTCTTCTAATTCAGCAAAACCAGTATTTTTACCAATTTCGTTATCGTTGTTTTTGTTATTTTCAGGCAAAATCGCAACAAATTCTTCAAGTGTAGCCTTTGGTTCGGTTTTTAAAATTTCTTCCTCTGGTAAAATTTCTTCCATTACCATTTTAGGAACTTCTTGATTATTTTTGTTGTTATTTTTGACTGATTTATCTTCAGGTTGAATTAACGTTTCAGCCTTGTATTCAACGTTATCTTTTTTTGTATTTTTCTCTGTTTTTTCGTTTTCTTGATTTTTTGCAACATACATTATATTTGATTTGCAAAAATCATCAATTTTTTTAGAAGGAGTTTCTTCTTTATTTTCAACTTGAACAGCATCAGAAACTTCGACACTCTTTTTAGTATCAAGAGTATCTTTCATTGAATTAACCATATCTAAATCTTTTAGTCCGTCAACAAATGTTGTATCACCTGTTTTTACAGGTGTTTGTGTAGACATCTGATTTATATTATTAGTTTCATTCAAGGATTGATTTTGCTTAATTTTCATTTTGCTCTCTCTCAAGTCTTTTCAGTAATTCTTCTTCCTCATCGGAAATTTTTTCTTGCGTTTGCTGGAAGTATCTTTGAACACCCAGTTCTGAATAATTTTTTAATTCCGCTGCTTTTTCTTCTTTTAAGAATTCTTCTTTATTCTTTTCCTTATGTTTTTCAAGTACCTTTACTGCTTGTTCAAGTTCTACCAGCTTCATCATCTCTTGTTTTAAAATTGCTTCTTTTTCTTGACGAACAAGTTCTAACTGGTCACCCTTGTCCCACAAGTGGTGCAGATACTTATCATAAGCTTCCATCATTGTATAATCACAATGACGCATATTTTGTTTTGTACCCTCAATTTCTGCAAGATTTCTTCGAATGTCCTCTTCCGCCTGATACAAAGCTGACTGTGCTTTCTGTACCTCTAAAAGTTGTGCTTCCTTCTTTCTTATCCTGAAATCAAGAATTTTCTGTAGTCTGTAAACAAAAGGCATACTCTCTATACACTTTCATATTTATATTATGAGGTATGTTCTGTAATTGTTACTCATCCATTTGTATGATTATTTTTTAATGATTTTTTAAAATAAGTCAAAACATGTATAGAAAAAGACTAAACCCTTTTTCTGAGTTTAGTCTTTTTCTCTATTTTAATAATTTTTGGTTTTTATTAGTCTACGATTTTAATTCTGTTTTGGTTTTTGATTTCGATTTCTTTACCTTCATTTTGAAGTTTTTTAATGTATTCAGCAACCATATAATCTTTATCTTCTTCAAATACAGCTTCTGCTTTGTCTAAAGATTTTAACATTGTGAAACCATCTCTACCGTTTGCATAGTATGTATCCATTGCAACTTTGAAAGTTTTGTCTTCGCTTGGGTTGTTGATGTCTAATTTTGTTACGTTACCATCTTTACCTACAACTTCTGCTGATAACAATTCACCTTTTTTGTTGATTTCGTAGTTCATACCAGAAACTTGTAAGATACCAGGTTTTGTACCAGGAGAAACTAATGAATGAGCACCGAATTTTAATGCATCAACGATTGTTTTTTCGCTTAATGGGATTAAAGCCATACCGTTTTTGAATGGAACGATGCTTGAGATTTCTCTTGTAGTGATTTCGCCTTGTTCGAATGTGTTTCTTAAGTTTGCTGAACCTAATAGTGTTATGTCTGCCCCTGTGAAATCTCTCATTGCATCTGCAACGAAGTCAGCGTGTGGGTTTTCGCTTGCAATTCTGTTTTCTGGTTCTGGGCATGATGCTTTGATTGTACCAACTTTTTCAGGTTTGCCTAAGCATTTTTCTGAGAAGAACTTCATAATTAAGTTTCTTCTGAAGTTTTTAGTTGGTGTTACATTGTTTTGAACTTTTGTAATAACGCCATCAGCATCAAATTCTAAGTTTAAAACACCAATGTTATCAGCATCTTTACCTGCTTGTGTAATAACTACAGGGTTGCCATCTTTACCATAGAATAGGTTTTCACCTTCTTTTACGTCTTTGATTAATTCGTGAGAGTGACCGCCTAAGATAACGTCAATACCTGATGTTTCTTGAGCTAATCTTTTTTCGTTTGCATTACCTGAGTGAGATAATACGATAATTTTGTTTACGCCTTGTTCTTGTAATCTATCAACTTCAGCTTGTACATCTTTAATTGTTTGGTCAAAATCATCCATTTTTAAATCTTTGTAGTTGTCAGGTTTTGACATTCTTGTAAATAAATCAGGTGGCATTAAACCGATAATACCATATTTTTGACCATCTTCTTTTGTTTCGATGTATGATTTTTCAATTCTTGATTTCATTGGGTTTGTAGCATCAATTTTAGCGTTCAAACCTAACATTTTATAAGCTTTGTCTTTTGTTAATTCATATAATGTTTTAGGATCAGAGTCACATTCATGGTTACCAACTGCTGTAGCTGTAATACCGATTAAATCCATAAATTTAGCAGCGATTTTGTTAGGTTTTTTGTTTTCACCTAATAAAATATCGCCTGAAGATAATTTTAATTTGTTAACACCATTTGATGGAATAAATTCATCAAATACTTTAGATGCATTATAAACTTTTTCCATTTTCATGTTTTGACCGTGTAAGTCATTAATATAAAAAATACTTGTTTTAGTTGCTTTATTAGCTTTTGGAACTGATGTATTTGAAACTGAAATTGGATTAATCATTATGCCTACCTAAACTACTAACATGTATTTAAAGGCATCTAAAGAAATTTTATTGATAGTTTTTGTTCGTCATGTTACAAAATTGTTACAATTTTCCAATCATGTCAAACGCTATTCAGACAACACTTTTAGGATTTCTCTTAAAAGGTCTTCTGAAGATTTAAAGTTACAATTCATATTATTAACTATCTCTTTTGCCTTGTTAATCTCTTCAGTTGTATATTGCAAAGATAAAAGCATGTTCTTAACCTCTGTAAACATGTCGTCGTCTGCTTCTTCAGGTTCTAGTTCAACATTTATAAATTTATCTCTTAATTCTAAAATAATTTTTTGTGCCAATTTTGAACCAACACCTTTTGCCTGTGTTAATTCTTTTTCTTTTTCTTGTACAACACAATTTATAAGAGTCTTAAGTTCAAATTGGTTTAAAATATTCAAAGCCATTTTTGGACCAACGCCGGAAACTTGCACTAAAATATTGAACAAATTTCTAACTTCTTTTTCCAAAAATCCGCACAAGGACATGCTGTCTTCTCTATGCAAAAGAACTGTATACATCTTTGCGTCACCTTGATTAACGTCAATTTTGTCATAATCTTTTTTCATAACGTCGATTAAATATCCAACACCATTTACATCGATTACAACGTAATGACCCTTTTTATCAAAATATTTATCGGCTAATTCACCTTTTATATATTCGTACATAATTTCACCGTCTTAGCCTGATATAGCACCCAAATTTGCACTCTTAACGCTCTTTGCATATTTTGCTAAATAGCCTTTTGTTTCTTTTGGTGCAGGCATTACAAAGTTCTTTCTACGTCTTTCAATTTCTTCTTCATCAACGCATAAAGTTAATTCCTTTGTATTGATATTAATTCTAATCTTATCACCGTCTTCAATTAAACCAATCAAACCACCTTGACTAGCTTCTGGGCAAATATGACCAATGCAAAGACCCCTTGTACCACCTGAAAATCTTCCGTCTGTAATCAAGGCAACTGATTTACCTAAGCCTTTACCAACAATCAAAGAAGTTGGTGCAAGCATTTCTCTCATGCCAGGACCACCTTGAGGACCTTCATAACGGATTACAACAACATCACCTGCTTTGATTTCATCTTTTTGAATAGCTTCTGTTGCTGCCTCTTCTGAGTCATAACATTTAGCCTTGCCCTCAAATTCGAAACATGATTCATCCACGCCTGAAACTTTAATTACACAACCCTCAGGTGATAAATTACCATATAAAACACCTAATCCAGCACTTTGAGTAAGAGGTTTATCGAAAGGTTTTACAACTTCCTCATTAACCCATGCTTTTTCAGCAATTTCTTCAACTGACATACCTAAAACATTCTTTGTATTTTTAAATTCTGGACAATGTTTATAAAGAGTTTTTATAGCACCTGAAATACCACCAGCATTATGAAAATCTGTCATTGTATATGTTCCTGATGGGTCTAATTTGATAAGTTGATGAACTTTATTGCTCAACTCTTCAAAATCTTTCAAGCCCAAATCAATTTCACCAGCAGCTGCAATACCTAGCAAGTGCAAAGTAGAATTTGTTGAACCACCTAATGCTAAATCCATAATAATAGCGTTTCTTAAAGAATCTTTTGTTACAATATCCAATGGTTTAACATCATTTTTTACCATATCAACAATAGCCATACCGCTTTCAAAAGCTATTTGACGTTTTCTTGCTGAAACAGTACTTGTCGTAGCACAATTTGGTAAGCTCATACCCATTGTTTCAACTAAACATGCCATTGTATTTGCAGTATACAAGCCCTGACAAGAACCAGCAGATGGACAAGATTCTTCTTCCATTTCTTGAAGTCTTTCCTCTGTGATTTCGCCATTCATATATCTACCGATAGCTTCAAACGTACCTTTAATCATTGAAAGTTTCTCGCATTTACAATTACCGTCCAACATAGGACCTGCAGTAACAATAATTGTAGGAATGTTTAATCTCAAGGCTGCAATCAACATACCTGGAGTAATTTTGTCGCAGTTAGTTAGTAAAACTAAACCGTCTAATTGGTGAGCAGATGCCATTGTTTCTACGCAATCTGCAATCAAATCTCTTGATGGTAAAGAATATTTCATACCGCTATGCCCCATAGCAATACCGTCACATACGGCTGGAGTACCAAAAATAAAAGCTTGACCACCGCCAGAGTGAATACCCTTTTCGATTTGTCTTTCCAAATCTCTCATCATTACGTGACCTGCAACCAAATCAGTAAACGAACTTGCTATACCTATAAAAGGTCTATCCATAGCTTTTTTACTTACGCCTGTTGCGTATAACAAACTTCTATGTGGTGTTCTTTCTATACCTTTTTTTATTTTATCACTATTCATTATAAATATCTCCTATTTATTCTTTATATAAAACGTTATCACCTTTTTCAATGGCTACAATTTCATCATTATTTCGCCAGTAAACATAGCCATTAACCTCTAAATTATGGTATTTATAAAGATTTTTTATATATTTAAAACCATCAATACCATTTTTATACAATTTTCTCAAAATATCATCTAAAAGCAAGGCACTTCCAGCTAAAGTACCATTTTCAGAAGTAATTTTTACACCGTCATAAAAAACAGGTTTATTACAAAATTCCATTTCCTTTTTATCGCTGTAAGAAATTGGCAAACAATCGCTTACAGGCAAAATCTTATTTTCAGGTTTTGTCTTAATAATAAGTTCTAGCGTATCCTTATTCAAATGAACCAAGTCCATAATAACTTCTGTATAAACTTCATCATTAATCAAGGCAGAAAGTGCCGTAGATTTTTCTCTATGACTAATTCCACTCATCGCATTAAACAAATGAGTTGCACCATTTACGCCATTTAAGTCACCACCTACACAATGACCAGCCTGAACTTTTACACCTTTTGATTTTAAATAATCAATCAAGCCCTCGTCAAGTTCTGGTGCTACAGTAACAATTTTTATAAAATCATCTTCTATCAACTTATAATTTTCAACATTTGGAGTCAAAAACAAACTTTCATCCTGAATGCCACATTTTTTAGGATTCATAAAAATCCCCTCTAAATGTATACCCAAAATATCCGCCATATCTTCTGTTTGTCTTGCTTTAGCCTCTTTTATTATTTGAGTTTGTTTTTTTATATTTTCAACAGAATCAGTAACAAAAGTTGGGAAAAATCCGCCAATACCTCTTTTTAAGAGTTTTTTAGCACACTCCAAAATTTCATCCGCAGTTGCAAAATTAAAATCAATTCCAAATGCACCGTGAAGATGATTTTCGATTATTAATTCTGTTTTTCTAATATCTTGATCTTTAATTTCCATTATGAATTAAAAGTCTTTCTTGCTTCTTCTCTATCGTCAAAATGAATTGTTTTATCTGCTAAAATTTGGTAATCTTCATGACCTTTACCAGCAAGAACAATTACATCTTTTTCAGTTGAAATACTTTTTGATAGTCTAATAGCTTTACCTCTATCAGGTTCGACAAAGACTTTATCAGGATTCATTGATTTTAAACCTGCAACAATATCAGAAATAATTTGGTTTGGATTTTCTGAACGAGAATTATCACTTGTAATAATAACTTTGTCAGCAAATTTTTCTGCAATAGAACCCATTTTTGGACGTTTTGTTGTATCTCTATCCCCACCACAACCAAATAGGCAAATCAATTTAGAACCCTCTGGAGTAATTTCTCTTGCAGCTTTTAATACATTCTCCAAACCGTCAGGAGTGTGTGCATAATCAACAATTACAAGAGGAGTTTTGTGAACAATTTCAAATCTACCAGCAACGTTTTGAACGTTATTTAAAGTTTCAATAGAAACCTCGTAAGAAATACCGTAAGCAACTGCAACTGCCATCGCACACAAAGTATTATAAACACTAAATGCACCATTCAAATTCAAATCTAATTTGTATTCACCGTCTTTTGTTGTAACGTCAAATTTTGCACCATGAATTGAATACTGAATATTTGAAGCTTTCAAATCAGCTGGATTTTTTATACCATAAGTCACAATTTTTACACCGCTTGGAATTACCGCTCTAAATTTTTCATAATATTCATCATCGGCATTTAAAACTGCATAACAACCTTCTTTTAAACCTCTGAAAAGAATTGCTTTTGCCTCAAAATAGTTTTCCATTAAAATATGATAATCTAAATGATCTTGAGTTAAATTAGTTATAACTGCACATTTATAATCAATTCCGCCGACTCTGTTTTGGTCTAAAGCGTGAGAACTAACTTCCATGCAAACATTACTAATACCTTTTTCATCAAAAGTTCTCAATAGTTTTTGAAGTTCTGGTGCTTGTGGAGTTGTATGTTTTGCATCATGATAAGTGTCTTCTGATGAAAATTTGTGACCCAAAGTACCAATCAAACCACATTTTTGGTTATTATTTTCAAAAATCTTTTGAACCAAATGTGAAACAGTTGTTTTACCGTTTGTACCAGTAATACCAACGATATTCAAATCCTTTGACGGATATTCATAAAAAGCAGCTGCAAAATCTGCTATTTGATGTCTTGTTGATTTAACAATAACTTGTGGCAAATCAGTTTCTAATTCTTCTTCACAAACAAAGGCTACTGCACCATTTTCTTCTGCCATTTTAAAATATTTATGACCATCTGTGTATTCACCTCTTAAACAAACAAAAATATCACCCTTTTGTGTTGTTTTTGAATTGTAAGAAATACCAGTAATCTCAACATTTTTGTGATTTACAATATTCAAATATTCTACATTTTTTATCAAATCATCTAATTTCATATCTTCTCCAATTAATTATTTTTGTCTGGTGTTAAGTTCAATATATGTACAAGTTGAGTTGCAATTTCCTTAAATACAGGAACTGCAACTGTACTACCCCAAATTTCGTAACCTTGAGCAGAGTCAATCATAACATATATTAGGATTTCAGGATCACTTGCTGGTAAATAACCGATAGCAGAAGTGTACAATTTGTTTGTATAACCTGAACCATTTTCTTTTGGTTTTCGTGATGTACCTGTTTTTGCAGCTACATTATATTTTTCCATTTTTATTTGTGATTTACCGTTATTAATACTGTTTACCAAAACATCTGTAACAGCGTTTGCATGTTCTTTTGACATAACTTGAACATGTTTAATTTTTTGTTCAGCCTCTGCATCAGAATATTTAATAACGTGAGGAGTAACTCTCACACCGTCATTTGCAATTGCAGAAATTGCTGATGCCATTTGAATAGCAGTAACAGAAGCACCATAACCATAACCCATTGACGCATGGTCTGATACGTCCCATTTGTGAGGTTTTTTAATCAAACCAACTGATTCCCCTGGTAAGTCGATACCTGTTTTTGAACCGAAACCAAATCTTCTCAATTGGTTATAAAATTCAGTTGAAGTCATCAATTGAGCAACTCTTACAGAACCTACGTTACTAGAGTGTTCAAACAAGTACTCTAAGCTAATCATCCCTGGATTTGGACGTTTTCTATAATCGTAGTTTTCAATATCCCACCAACCAACTTTGATTTTACCAGTATCGTTGATTTTTGTGTATTTATTGATTTTTCCCAATTCCATAGCAGATGCTACTGTCAAGATTTTGAAGGTAGACCCTGGTGGAAAAATATCTGTAATAGCCCAGTTTTTTAATTGAGTATAATTAGCTTTTTTAAAATTATTTGGATCATAATAAGGATATGCTGCATAACCTAAAATTTCACCATTTCTAGGATTCATAACAATTACAACACCTCTTAAAGCCTTAAATTTTGATATAGCTTTATAAAGTTCTTGTTCACATACGTGTTGTACAGCTGTATCTATTGTAAGCGTAACGTTTTCACCCTTTAATGGAGATGTTGTAAGTAATGGGTCTGTAGCAAAGTTATAGATAATATCACCATTTGGAGTTTTTTCTACAGAAGATTTTCTATCAACTCTTTCAAGCTTATCTTTTGCTGAATGTTCAACACCAGCTGCAATTTCTGCATCAAAGTTGTAATAGCCTAAAACGTGAGATGCTAAAGAACCTTGTGGATAAATTCTTATATTCTTTTTATCCATAGGAATTTCTCTTAAATGTAATTCTGCTATTTTATCTCTAGTTTCTCTATCTGCACCTTTTTTCAATAATACAAAAGGAGCATCTTGTTTAATCATTTTTAATAGAGTTGAATATGGTAAATGTAAGATAGGAGAAAGCATTTGAGCCAATTCTTCTGGAGAATGGTCTTCCATATCAGCTTTTCTCAAGAAAATATCAAACAAAACTTTATCCGTCGCAAGCTTAATACCATTTCTATCGTAAATATCACCACGCATAACAAAAGTATTAGCCATTCTTTGGCGTTTAGCCTTAATACGATAGTGTTTTAAATCAAGAACTTGTAAACAGAAAAGATGCACCATTAAAGCTATGGCAAAAAGTGCAAAGCCTACTTGCCAACAACCAAGCCTTCTATCAAGCATTTTAAACTGTTTTTCTTTTCTATTATCCATCTCAACCCATTTTTACTTAATTTTACCACTAAAAATGCAGTTTGAGAAATTATTAACAAATGTGAATAAGCCCTTTTTAAGGGTTTTTAAAAGATTTTAATTATTCTCAAGAAAAAATTAATATCCGATTGAATATGAGAATAATTTATCGCTTGTATTTTTCTTGTCTACAACATTTACAGAATTAACTTCTGGAACTTCAATTACTTGTTTTGCTCTTGTTAAAGTTTTGTTCTTTTGCATCGTCATATCAACATTACTGAAAGATTTTAATTTATCAAGTTTGTATTGCAACTCTGCATTTTCATCATTCAATGCAGTAATTTCTTTGCTTAGCTTATTCATTTTCATTTCATTAACTGTTACAAAGTAGTAGCTAAACATAGATACCACAATAAAGATACCTAAAATTATACATAAAGTTGTGTTAATTTTTCTAATATACATTTCTTTCTCTGAGATTTCTTTCGGAAAGTAACCTTCAATAATACTAGCTCGTTCTTGAAGGCTTTCGATTTCGTCAAAGTAATTATACTCGATTTTTTCTTCAACAAAATCATTCGTATACTGCATATTATTATTTAAATGTTGTAACAATTTTTTATCCCTAGATTATTGTTTAATGTTTAATATACTTTGCCACTCTAAGTTTTGCACTTCTTGATGGTGGATTTTCGTTTAATTCTGCCTCACTTGCCATAATTGGTTTTTTCACCAATAGGGTTAATAGGGGACCACCGCATTTACAGATTGGTTCTGACATCTCACATCTACACGATTTTGAATAATATTTAAATGTTTCTTTTACTATTCTGTCTTCTAATGAGTGGAAACTTATCACTGATATTATAGCACCCTCGCTCAATAAATCAAACAAATTATTTAAAGTTTCTTTTACATTTTTTAACTCATTATTTACTTCAATTCTAATTGCCTGAAACACTCTTGTAGCAGGGTGTAGGCGACTCTTTGTATAAGGTAGAGCATGGCGTACAATTTCCGCCAATTCAGTAGTTGTTTCTATAGGTTTTTCAGCCCTTTTTTCGACAATTCTCTTTGCTACTTTTCTTGAATATCTTTCTTCTCCATATTCAAAGAAAATTTTAGCCAAATCACTTTCACTATAAGTGTTTACGACATCATAAGCCGAAAAATCAGCGTCCTTATTAAATCTCATATCTAATGGAGCTTCTTTTGTGAATGAAAAACCACGCTCTTGTTTCGTTAATTGATGGTACGAAGCACCCAAATCAAAGAGGATTCCGCCTGTTATTTTTTCATAACCTAATTCGTGTATAACTTTCTTAACATTTGTGTATGAATCCTTAACTATTGTTAAGTTTTTGTAATCTTTTAATCTTTCCTTGGCAAAATTAATAGCATCGTCATCAATATCAAAAGCTATCAAATGGCTATTTGGTGTCATACGTTTAAGAATTTCTTCACTATGACCACCGCCACCTAAAGTTGCATCAACAAACAGAGCATCTTTTGAAAAATCAAAATACTCTATTGCCTCATTTTTCATAACAGTATAATGCTTAAATTCTTCCATAAGAAAATTTTAGCACAAAATATCCGCCCAAATTTATTTTTGGTCAGAAAAAATTTTTACCGTTTTAATTTAAAGTTTAGTTTTTTGCAGATAATTCTTCCCAAATGCTAGGAATAATTACGCATGCAGAGTAAACAATAAATCCTAAAACGATTAAAGTGATGGGTAACATGTATCGGCTCTCCTGTACACTTTCGGTGTACACTATATAAGTTCCACATGTAATTGCATTTATAACGTGTTTAATATACAATTAAACCACTATGGACAAGGATTTCAGCCTATTATTTAAAGATTTATGTTGCTCAAGATGTAAAGAAGATTTTGACGAAAATTCTGTTGAAATAATAAGAGAAGAACCACAACTCTTGGTTATAAAATTAACCTGTCAACATTGTGGAAAAGATTTTGGGTATTCATTTTTAGGTTTGAACAATTTAAAAGTTGAAAAAAGAGAAGACTTGATTTTAGAAAAGAATAATCGACCAAACATATCTTCAGATGATGTAATTGATGCACACATCTTTATCAAAAACCTTGATGAAACTTGGCAGAAATATTTGCCCAAAATCGAAGAAGGGTAGAAACTTTATTGGGAAAGTATGCCCAACCTACAAAATTTTAATTTTAGTTTTACATACATTAACTGGTAAGATCCTGAAACAAGTTCAGGATGACATTAGTTGTATCATTATTAAACATTCTAATTTCTACTCACTAAATCTTGCTAATTTTTAGCTTCTTCTTCTGTTTCTTCTTCTACTTGGAATGGCTCTCTAACTACAATAAGAAGTTTTGTAATTCTTACACCATCAATTTCTTTTACTGTAAGAGTAAGATTTTTCCACTCGATAGAATCGTTAACTTGTGCAATTCTACCCAAGACTTTTAGAACGACACCGCCGATTGTATCAACGTCTTCTTCTTCCAGCAATTCTTCGTCTACATCAAAGAATTCTGCCAATTCATCAAGTCTAACCATTGCATTTGCAAGGTAAATATTTTCATCTAACTTTTTAATATCTAATTCTTCTTCTTCGTCAAATTCGTCTTGAACTTCACCAAAGATTTCTTCAAAAACGTCTTCAAGAGTAATTAAACCAGCTGTACCACCAAATTCATCAACAACAATTGCAATTTGAGCTTGTTGTTTTTTAAATTCAATAATAATGTTATCCATTGTAATTGTTTCAGGAACACAAAGGATTGGTCTTAAAAGGTTTTCAATCTTAAATTCATCATTATTTACGTTACATGCGTAAATATCTTTAACATGTAAAAATCCTACAATATCATCAATATCATCGCCATAAATTGGGTATCTTGTGTATTGATTTTCAACAGTAAATTTTTTCAACTCATCAAAAGTAATATCTTTTGGTAAGCAAATCAAATCTGTTCTTGGAATCATAACTTGTTTTGCTGTCAAATCAGAGAATTTGAATGCGTTATGTAAAATATCTTTTTCTGTTTCATTAAGAACACCCTCTTTATAGCTTGCATCAACAAGCATATCAAGTTCTTCTGTAGAATGTGCAAAAGATTCTTTTGGACGTTCAATTTTCATTAGTTTTAATACAAAATTACAAAAACCATTTAATAAAGCTACAAATGGATTAAAGATTACGGCAATCAAGTGTGTTGGTCTTGAAATAAATAAAGCTGTTTCATCCGTATATTGCAAAGCAATCAATTTTGGAACTTGTTCACCTAAAGAAACATGTAAGAAAGTAACAAGCACGAATGATATTATTGAAGATACAGTATGTAGTGCAACTAATTGTGAGCTATGAGGGATAATGCTAAACATAGATTGAATAATAGAAACAATCGTAGCTTCGCCAACCCAACCAATTGCGATACTTGCTATTGTAACACCGAATTGAGCAACACCAACAACTTTATCTATGTCAGAAATTTGTTTAAGAACTAAATCTGCTATCTTGTTGCCTTGTTTTGACAATTCTTCCATTCTTGTTTTTCTAACTTTAACAAGTGAAAATTCGACAGCTACAAAAAATGCATTTGCAAATAGTAAAAATGCGATTATAAAAAACTTAAACAGGGTACTGACAATACCGTCCATTAATTATTATTCCTTTTCTCTTAATAATTTTATATGTTATAATATAACAGAAAAAAAATCAATCGTATATAAATTGTAGAAACAAAGGAAAAATTTTGAGATTAGATAAATTTTTAAAAGTATCAAGATTAATTAAGAGAAGAACAGTAGCAAACGAAATTTCTGATACAGGCAGAGTTTACGTAAACGGCAATATTGCAAAGCCGGCAAAAACTTTAAAAGTCGGAGATATTATTAAAATCGAGTACGCAAACAAAAATGTTGTAGTAAAAGTTCTAACAATCCCTACAGGAAATGTTAGTATTCAACAAGCAAGCGAGCTTTACGAAACCATAGAAGAATAAAAATTTTATTGAATGTCTAAAAACTTATGAACTTGTGGAATTAATCTTACATTTTCGTATTCATTTAAGAATTTATCGAAAACATTTTCAATAACTTTTGTAGGTATTTCAAGTTTCATACCATTCATTTTTGGTTGAAGAACTATTTGAAAATCATACTTTTTCGCTAATTCAACGCTCTTTTTAATTTCTTCATCCGTAATATTTTCATCAAATACAATTTTTGCAAAAAGTCTTTGTTTATAGCAGTCATACTGTTTTGTCATAGCACAATTTATAATTGCACATTTAACAGCTTTAAAAAACTCATCATGTAATTCGAAAGAATTTTTTATACTAGAAGATGACGGCAATTTTATATCAGCTGAAACATAGTCAATATTATCAAAGACCTTGTTTAAATCTTTTGTCACAGTCGCATTTGTTTCAAGATAAATTGGCTTTTTAACCCTTGTCAAAAACTCTGACAAAAAATCAGCCCACAAAAGAGGTTCACCACCAGTTAACGAGATAGAATGAATTTTGTCAAAACCATCAAAGGTTTTTATTTTTTCTAAAAGTTCATTCGGTGTATATTCTTCACAATCCTTTGCGTCAAAATCTGTATCACAATAATTACAGTTTAAATTGCAACCACAAAATCTTATAAACATTTGTTTATGACCAACAAAAGGACCTTCACCTTGAGTTGAGATAAATATTTCTTTTATTTTAGCTTTCATTATTTAACCGTTTCCTTATTCGCAAGCTCTTGCAATTTTTTATACAAGTCTTTTTCTTCTTTTGATAAATTTTTAGGGATGTCAATTTTTATAGTAACAATCAAATCCCCAACCTTGTTACCACGTTTTAAGCCTTGTTTTGCAAGACGATATTTTTGTCCTTGAGCAGTTCCTGCCATAACTTTCATAGAAACTTTACCGTCAGGAACATTTATCTCTTGAGTTGAACCCAAAACAGCGTCTTGTGGCGGAATTACAAGAGTGTAATTAATATTTAAACCGTCATATTTGTAAATATCACTATTTTCGATTTGTACATTCAAATACAAATCGCCATTTTTACCGCCATTAAGTCCTTTATTACCCTCATTTGGAATACGAATTTTTGAACCATGTTTAACAGATGGGGGAATTTTTACAGTAATCTTTTTGTGATTTTGTTCTTCGCCTTTACCGTTACAAACTCTGCATTTTGTTTGGTTAATAAATTTTCTACCGTTACAAGCTCTACAAGGCTCTGTAATAAGGATATTTACAGTCTTATTACAACCATTAATAGATTCAAGCATTGTCAACATAACCTCGCAAGTTATGTCTTCACCATCTTTAGGCGGCTCTTTTTTAGGTTTTTGCTTATGTTTTACATCTTGTTTATGTTTTAAACCACCTAAAATATCGTTCAGAACTGAAGAAAAACCTTGTTGTTTATCTTGTTCTCTAGCTTGTTTATATGCTTTACTTGCTTCTTTTTTCTGAGAAGCTTCTTTTGCCTCTTTTGCCTTTTCAGCATTAATTTTTTCTTGGCGAGCTTTTCTTTCTGCGATAATACCTTTTAGCATATCGTATTTTTGTTTTTGAGCAGAATCACTCAAAACCTCATAAGCTTCAGTTATTTTTTTAAATTTGGCAACATTTTCTTCGTCATTACCACAAACGTCAGGATGGTACTGACGAGCTAATTTTCTGTACGAAGATTTAATTTCAGCAGAATCTGCTGAAATATCTACACCTAAAATCTCGTAGTAATTAACTTTTATGTCCATATATCTATCATACAGGCTTTTTATAAAAAAACAATAGCCCTTTTAATTAACATCTTTTAAAACTTCTAAAGTTTTTTGTAATTCTACTAATAATGCACTTGTTTGGGCTTGAATAGCTTTTGGACTATACATTGCACCCTCGGCACTATATGGCAAATATGGATTATACAAACGAGCCTCATACTTTATTGCAGCAAGATAATGAGATTGAAAATCAACTTCTACAAGCTTTTGAAAAGATATGTAATAAGCCTCAGGTTTATCTTTATATTTTGCTTTAAAATAACTCATCCAATCATTGAATGCATTTACACGAGCCACAAATTTTTGAATATTTAAATTGTAATTTATAGCCTCAATCATTGATTCAATAAGAGGAATTGCATCATTAATATCATTTGTATATGGTGATAATTTGTGTTTTTTAACAATTAAATCAATATAAGCCGGATTATCTCTAGGTACAGGTTTTAACTCATTTTTATCCCTAAAAGTTTCAACATCAGAAAATGCTGGACGAGCAAGTTCTGAACGTTGACGGTCAAAACGTTGAGTAACATCAGGTAGTGTACCCATGTAACCTTTACGAATTTCACCAGTTGCACTATCTACTGATGCAAAGGCATTACCTGAAATTAAAAATAATATGAAAATTGAAATAAATAACTTTTTCATATTTAAATTATACTGTTTTTTTGAGAAAAAACAAATACAATATTAACCCTCACCCCAACCCCTCTCCCATTTATGGGAGAGGGGATTAAAAACAATACTAAAAATGTAAAGATTATATACTTAATACAAAATATATAGTAAAATCAAATTATGAAAATTTGTATTATTCCAATAGATAACAGACCTGTTTGCTATAACTTAATTCAAGATATAGCAAATATAGACAAAAGCATTGAACTCTATCTTCCTGATAGAAGCCTTTTAGGTGATTTAACAAAAAATGCAGATATTGATGGCATTTTGAATTGGTTAAAAGATTTACCTAAAATGGATAAAATGGTTTTATCTCTTGATACTATTGCCTATGGCGGACTTATTCCATCTCGTAGAAGTCCAGCGACTTTTGAAGAAATAAAGACAAAAATAAATAATTTAAAAGAAATTTTAAAATCTAAAGAGGCTGAAATTCACGCATTTTCTAGCATAATGAGAATTTCTAATAACAACGTAAATCAAGAAGAAAAAGAATACTGGAATAAATACGGAAAGAAAATTTTTGAATACTCTTTCAATTTACACAAAAACGGTTCCGCTGAGACGGATGTTCCACAAGAAATATTGGATGATTACTTATCAACAAGAAAAAGAAATTTTGAAATAAATAAAACATATTTAGAATGGCAAAAAGAAGGTCTTTTCAAAACTCTTATATTTTCTAAAGATGATTGTGCAGAATATGGCTTGAATGTAAAAGAAGCACAAGAACTTGAAAAATTAGGTGGGTTTACAAAAACAGGTGCTGACGAAATTCCATTATCTCTATTTTCTCGTGCGATAGATAAAAAAATAAAGATTGCACCAATATTTCTTGAAGATAGCCAAAAAGGGTTGATTTCAAACTACGAAGACGTATCAATTGAACGTAGCGTTCTATCTCAAATAGAATTGGGCGGAATGGAAGTTTCCACAAAAGAAAATGCAGATATAATCTTAATCATAAACAATTTCAAAATTAATCAGGGTGAAATTGTTATGAAAAAATCAACAGAACCTTTTAAAGGTGAATTAACTTTACCTAAAAAACCTTACGCAATAGCAGACGTACGTTTTGCAAATGGTTCTGATAATAATTTTGCTAAAGAAGTTTTAGAAAATCTTGATGAAAATTTTTATGGTTATAGTGCTTGGAATACGAGTGCAAATACTTTAGGCTCACTTCTTTGTGCTATGAAAATAAAATATAACGCAGAAAATTATTCCGATAGAGATTTTAAAAAACTTGAATTAATAAGATTTTTAGACGACTGGGCTTATCAAGCAAATGTTCGTCAACAAATAAAAGAAACAAAAATAAATGAAGAAATGAAACCTTTTGAAGATAAATTAAAAGAAATTTTTAATGTTGATTTTAAAGCAAAATATTCTTTCCCATGGAATAGATTATTCGAAATAGAGGTACAAATTGACTTTACTTGATATACTTTTTTTGGCAGTTGCTCTCTCTATTGACGCAACTGCAGTAGCTTTTGCGTATGGAATGTGTTTTAGCGAAAAGAGATTAAAAAATTCACTTTCACTTGCAACATTTTGTGGTGTATTTCAAGGCTTAATGCCAATTATAGGATATTTTATCCTAACTTCTTACACAGATTTACTTGAACCCTTTTCAAAATGGATAGTTTTCACAATCTTTTTACTTTTAGGTTTAAATATAATAAAAGAAGCTATCAAATCCGAATGCGAAGAGGTTAAATGCCTTGATTTAAAATGCTTGTTTGCAATAGCAATAGCAACAAGTATTGACGCACTTGCAGCAGGAGCTGGACTTGCATTAGAAAAAGTTTCTATTTTAAAAGCTTCATTACTTATTGCTATCGTAACTTTTATAAACACTTTACTTGGGTTTTGGGAAGGAAATACATTAAAGAAATTCCCTACAAAAGTTTTGAAAATCTTTGCCGGATTATTATTGATTTTATTAGCAATAAAAGCCTTGGTTTAATAATTAATTAAAAAAAGTAAAATATTGTCATGCTGAACTTGTTTCAGCATCTTACCAACGTAGATTGGATAATTTCAACGTTAATACATGTTCTAAAACAAATTTGCACATTTATAGCTTGTAAGATTCTGAATATACCCGACAAACTAACCACGCACCAATCATGCTTCAGAATGACACTAAAGGTATGTCAAGATTTGCAAAAATATAGATTTACTCCGGCACTTCACACCGGCTTTCACAGTTTTGCTCCTGTGGGTTTCGGACATACGTCCTGCAATCCTACGTCGCTATCGTTATGTTACGTCTTCCAAAGCCTTGCACTTCTGCAAGTCTTTTCAGACTTCACATCGGCTTACGCAGTTAAAAACCCCACTTGCGTGGGGTTTTAGCGTAATTCTTTTTTAATCTCATAATTAAAAAATTTTTCTCGAACTTCCTTGTTCACATCTACAAAACTTCCGTGTTTTGCCTTTTAGCATCCGTGCTATTTTGTTGGCTCACATCCTTGCTCGCCCTGACTTCCGTGTCATTTTCTTCCGTGATTTGAGCTTCCTTGCTCTATTTAAAACTTCCTTGTTTTAATTTGCATCCTTGCTTTCGGCTTCCGTGCCTTTATGCTTTTGTTAAAAATCTTACGTTTCCTAGTATCAAAGGTTTTACCAAATCAATGATATTTTTCGATTTTACTATGCAGTCCAATATTCCTTTTGGATACTTAAGATAATGATTAGTCGAAGATAAAGCTACAATTTTACTTGCTTCTAAAGGATTTAAAGATGAAATATCCATTTTTAAATGTTTGCAATCGGTATCTGCAATATATTTTTTTACAGAATTAATCTTTAACTCAGTATTGCTACCTTTCGGAGTAAAATAACCTTGCATATTTATATCTCATAACCTCTTAACAATGTCTTTATCGGCTTATGTATTTTTTTCTTAACCTTTATTGTAAAAATCTAGTACAAATGACGTAGGTTATTGTATAATATTTCTACGAGTGAGGGTTAAAATGTTGACAAAATCAATAACAGATATAGCTAAAGAGGTCTTAAAAATAGAGGCAGATTCTATTAATAGACTTATTGAAAGATTTAATGAAGAAGAATTTAATAAAGCAATCGATTTGATGTACAACTGCAAAGGTCGTGTAATCGTTACAGGTATGGGAAAATCAGGTTTAGTGGGCAAGAAAATTGCAGCTACTTTATCTTCAACTGGTACACCATCATACTTTTTACATCCAGCGGAAAGTACTCACGGCGATTCTGGTATGGTTACAAGAGATGACGTTATCGTTGCAATTTCTAATAGTGGCGAAACTCAAGAACTTCTTAATCTTTTACCTTTCATAAAAAGATTTAACCTACCTCTAATTGCTATGTGTGGTAATTTAAACTCAACTCTTACAATAGCATCAGACGTTAAAATAGATATTTCTGTAGAAAAAGAGGCTTGTCCTCTAGGTAAAGCCCCTACTGCAAGTACAACAGCAACACTTGCTATGGGTGATGCTATGGCAGTTTGCTTGTTAGAAAAAAGAGGGTTTACAGCAGAAGATTTCTTAATCTTCCATCCATCTGGAAGCCTTGGAAAAGGTTTATTATACAAGGTTTCTGATCTTATGAGAAATGATAATTTACCTATCGTAAATGAAAACGAACAATTTATCACAACTCTTGAAACTGTTGATAGTCATAAACTCGGACTTGCTCTTATTGTTAACGATACAAACACTTTAACAGGTATCCTTACAGATGGTGACATCAGAAGAACTCTTTTAAAACACAAGGACGTTGAACATCTTTTGGTAAAAGATGTTATGACTAAATCACCAAAAACTGTAGAAAAATCTTCTTATGCAGCAGGTGCATTACACACTATGGAGAAATATTCTATTACAGCATTACCAATTTTGGACGAAAATTCAAAACCTATTGGTATTTTACATATTCATGATTTATTAAAAGCAGGAGTTGCATAATATGACAACAGTTGAAGAAAAAGCAAAAAAAATCAAGTTATTAGCCTTTGACGTTGACGGTGTAATGACTGACGGCGGAATAATTTACACAGAGGACGGAAAAGAAATAAAAAGATTTAACGCAAAAGATGGTCAAGGTTTGACTAACTGTATAAAAAATGATTTTATCGTTGCAATAATAACAGCACGTCAAAACGGTACAGTATCACACAGATTTGAACATCTTCAAGTCCAAGAAATTCACCAAGGTATAAAAAATAAAATTTCAAAACTTGATGAAATCTTAAAAAAATATAATCTATCTTATGAAGAAGTAGCATACATGGGTGACGATTTGCCTGACATTTGTATTCTAGAAAAAGTCGGACTAGCTACATGCCCACATGATGCAGTAGATGAAGTTAAAGAAAAATGCAACTTCATTTCTTCTAAAGATGGAGGAAGAGGTGCAGTCAGAGAATTGACTGACCTTGTATTAAACGCTCAAAATATACGTAAAATATAAGTAAAAGGAGAATAAATTATGTATGAAGTAAAAGCACAATTGTCTTTTTCAGCAGCACACCACTTACTAAACTATGACGGTGAATGTGAACACCAACACGGTCACAACTGGTTAGTAGAAGCTTTTGTTAGAGGCGACATCTTAGATAAAAGTAATATTTTAGTAGATTTCAAAAGATTAAAAGCTGAATTAAGAAAAGTTTTAGCATATCTTGATCACCAAGATGTTAACGAATTGCCTGAATTTAAAGACGAAAGCCCATCAAGTGAAATGTTAGCATATTTCATTTATACAAAATTGAAAGAAAAGTTTGTAGAATTATACAGAATCAATGTTTGGGAAACTCCTGAATCTTGTGCTGGTTATTTTGAGGAAGACTAATTATGTTAACATTAACTAGCGCAATAATCACAGGTGCAGTTCAAGGTTTGAGTGAATTTTTGCCAATCTCTAGCTCTGCTCATATCGTATTTACAACAAGTATTTTGAAAATTTTAACAGGTGCTGATTATTCAGTAGTGAACGCAGAAGACACTTTCTTTAGTATTTTGCTACACTTTGGTACATTAGTTGCGGTGATTGTTTATTTCAGAAAAATGCTTTGGGATATTATCGTAGAATTTTTTAAAGCTATCAAAAATAGAGATTTTTCTAATGAATATGCAAAATTGGGTTTGTATATTTTGATTGGTACAATCTTTACGGTTGCTCTAGCATACCCTTTAAAAGATGTTTGCGAACAATTAGTTTATAGACCTGAAATTGTTTCTGTTCTTTTGATTGGTACAGGTATAATCCTATTTTTAAGTGAATATGTATCAAAGAAATTTGATGCAAAAACTGATAAAATGTCTTTGAAAAAATCTATAATCATGGGTTTAGCTCAAGGTATGGCGGTATTCCCTGGATTATCTCGTTCTGGTTTAACAATTGCATCAGGACTATTTTCAGGTTTAGACAGAACAACAGCTACAAAATTCTCATTCTTGTTAGTTATTCCAATCATTTTAGGTACATCAATTTTGTATCCTATCTTGGAAATCAATCCAGCAGAACTTGCAGGATTTAACTGGATAAATATGACTATAGGAACAATAGTTTCTGCTGTAGTAGGTTATTTATGCATTAAATATTTCTTGATATTTGTATCAAAATTCTCATTAAAAATATTTGCTTATTATTGTGTAATCGTAGGTGCAGTATTGGCAGTATTTTTCAATTTTATGGCATAAATTTAAACTGATATAAAAAATAAAAAAAGAGCGTTATGAAGTTCAGTCATAACGCTCTTTTTATATCGTATTAAAATTATGTAAAGATATAGATTAAAATCCTTTAGTATGTATAATTATTAATAAAGGATAGGTGAAAATATGCCAGAATTAATGGAAAGAAAACAAATTAAATATATAGATTTCAACTGCGATTTAGCACAAAGTTTCGGTATTTACAAAAACAATTCAGAATTTGAAATTCTTGATTACGTTAGCTCAGTAAATATCTCAACAGGATTTCACGCAGGCGATCCTATGACAATTAAAAATGCTTTATTAAAAGCAAAAGAAAAAAATGTAGCAATCGGTGCACACATCGGTTTTGATGATATTCAAGGTTTTGGTTATAGAGAAATGCAATTGTCAGAAGAAGAACTTGAGGCACTTGTTGTATATCAAGTTGGAGCAATAATGGCATTTGCAAAGGCTTACGGTGTAGAAATAGACCACGTAAGACCTCATGGGGCAATGTATGAAATGGCTGCAAAAGATTTCACATTTGCTTGTAATCTTGCAAAAGCAGTTAAAAAATGCTCAAAATGGCTTACTTTATACGGTGCAGTTGGTGATATTACTAAAAAAGCTGGTGAATTTGTTGGTATTGCAACAGCAAGTGAATTATTCTTGAACAAAGTATACAACGCAGATTTAACATTGGATAAAGATGCTGAAGAAAATAACGAAACAGATTTTGCTATTAACAGATTAAGAAAATTAATTTCAACATCAACTGTTGACAACAATATGAACGGATACACACCACTTGACGTTGATTCAATCCATTTTGCAAACAAATACGTAAACTCTATGGAAATAGTTAAAATGGCAAAAGAAATTATTGAACCATCTCCAATCAATTACAACAAAGCTCGTTTAGCTGGTTGGTGTGAGCAATAGAACAAACAAATAAAATAAGAAGAAGAGAACAAAGGTTAGTTAGAAGATGAAAAAGAATTTATTAGATAAAGAATTATTGAATGATGCTAAATGGCTTATGCCAGGATTACAAATAAAAAGATGGTTTATCCTTATCTTTTTAGGTTCATTGTTTATTACGATTGGTGGAATGATATTTTTCAACCTTAGACCAGTTTATTTTACAATGGAAATCATTAGAAAAGTTGCAACACACGTAAACACAGATATAATCGCATTTGTAATTATGTTTATTGGTGTTATTTGTTTCTTTAAAGGTTGGCAAAAAACAAACCTTACAATACTTGATGTAAAAGATTCAAAATCAAAAGGCAACTTGTTAGAATCATTATATAGAAGAAGAAAATTAAACAGAGGTCCAAAAATCGTTGCTATTGGTGGCGGTACTGGACTTTCTATGTTATTAAGAGGTATCAAAAATATTACAAATAATATCACAGCAGTTGTAACTGTAGGTGACGACGGTGGTTCTTCTGGACGTTTGAGAGAAGAAATGGGCGTTTTACCACCTGGTGATATTAGAAACTGTATTGCAGCTTTAGCTGACAACGAAGACTTAATCACAAAACTTTTCCAATACAGATTTAAATCAGGTGAAGGTTTAGAGGGTCACAGTTTTGGTAACTTATTTTTAACAGCACTTTGCTCAATTACTGGTGATATGGTTAGAGCTATTAAAGAATCTTCAAACGTTTTATCAATCAGAGGTAGAGTTTTACCTTCAACACTTGATAACATGAAACTTGCTGCTGAATACGAAGACGGAACAATTGTTCACGGCGAAAGCAATATTCCTGAAGCTCACAAAAAAATCAAAAGATTATTTACAGAACCTGAAAACTGCAGAGCTTTAGAAGACGTAATTGCAGCAATTAAAGATGCTGATTTAATTATTCTTGGACCAGGAAGTTTGTATACAAGTGTTATTCCAAACTTATTAATCAAAGAAATTGCAGAAGAAGTTGTAAAAGCTAAAGCTAAAAAGATTTATGTTTGCAACATCATGTCACAACCTGGAGAAAGCGATAATTATACAGTTTCAGACCATATTAACGCTTTATATAAACACGCAAACAGCGACCAACTTATTGATGCTGTTTTAGTAAACAATTTCTTACCACAAAACATGGCTCAAAAATACGAAGAAGCTGGTCAATTACCAGTTAAATTAGATAGCGACAAAATACATGTTGATATTGTTGAAAAGAAATTGATTGAAGATAGCAAAGAGGGACTTGTAAGACACAGTAGTCACAGAGTTGCTAGAGCTGTTTATTATTGGTACAGAAAGGCTCAAAGAAAAGATAAAGATAAAAAATAATGGAATTTAAAGACTCGTTTTTTAGTATTATTTTATCAAAGCTTCAAGTTGATTACACGCAAATGGAAATTCCTTTAATAAAAGATTTGTTAGAAACAGATTTTATGGGATTTAATCAACTTGATTATAATTTTAGAATTGTTATCTTAATAATTCTATCCATTTTACTAATAAGATTTATCTTTAAATTTATAAACAATCTTTGGTTTAACATTTCAAGATTTATACATAACTGCTATATAAAATATAAAAATGCCACAGAGCAAAAATTTAATACACTTGTTTCGGCTCAAGTAAATAACAAATTAAGAAATGTTAGTCAATTTATTATTGTTTGCAATTTTGATATGGAAAAATATGCTCAAAACAAGCTTGAAATTTTAAATGAATTTTCTAAATCATTTCTAATCAACCAAGAAGCAAGAGTAAAATTTGAAAAAGATAGTATTGTCTTTAGATTTGACGATTTTTACAATAAAGTGAATGGTGTTGTAACTCAACTGTATTTATCTATCGAAATTTTTAAACAAAAATATCCTGATATAAAAATTTATAGTAGTGCTATAAATATTGAAAAAGAAGAACAAATTGAATATAGCATCGAAAAAATCAAAAATATAAACAGATTAAAAATAAGCACAAAATTTATCACTTGCGATACAACTATGAAGTTTTACTATGACTTAGTAACTCCTCAACTGTACGAATTTGAATCAAAAGGTGAATATCTACTTCAAAAACATACGATTGAACTTTATACTATGATTCCACCGGTTGACCGTACATTGTAGTATTAATATCGATTTCAATTGCATGACGAATAAATGAGTGCGACATCAATAATAAGTAAGGATTTATTGTTGTAACATTTGATAGATTAACTTTTGCTTTTTGAACATCAGGTTCTAGAGAATTTTGTTGAGAAATCTCTTCCACACCAATAGATGCAGTCATTGAGTGTTCTTTACTGTCATGATTTAATCTTTTCAAAAGCTCTTCTTTTGGGAATGTTTTATCACAAGTGATAAAAATATCAACAGAATTTGTAGTCAATAAATTTATTTCAGCACCAATGTTACCATAATTTTTTGTAGTAATCATGATAGAAATAGAAGTATCATCTTCTTTAGGCGGTTCGGCTTTTTTTGTAGTTACATCAAGCTTAAAGCCGACACCCTCTTCTAGAGGAAGCCAAGGAAGATATAAAAGCATTAGGTTTTTAATCGCAAGTGCAGTATCATCTTGAGATGAGGCTGAAATACTTGAATTGATAAGACTTATTGTATCTTGAATTGGTCTTGTGTCAGTAATACCCTGACGAGTAGCAGTTGACATTTCAAGAACTAAATTATTCAAGGCTTGTTTACTGTGTTGTTGAATTTGAGAATTTAACACACTCAAATTAACTCTTGACGGCAAGACCTTTGCAGCCACTTGTTTTTGAGCAATTTGAACAGCTTCTTGTGTTTGAAGTTGTTTCAATTCTTGTGAAACTTCTTCTTGAAGTTGTTCAGTTGGTGCTTGTGAACGCAATTCTACCGGACGTCTTATATGATTACGCACAGACTCACGCAAGTTTGCCATAGGTTCAAAACGAGCATTATTCATTAATTGAGAATGTAGTCTATGATTAACATGAGCTGGTGTTGGTCTTGGTGATGGATTAAAGTTTTCAGGTTCTTGAATAACGCTATCATTAATACTTGCTGCACCACCAGTTACGCCATCCGGCTTGTGCGAATGGTTTGGTCGATGAGAGATATTTGGAATATTTGGTTGCGGAGGCAACGGCTGATTTGGAACATTCGGACGATTTGGAACATTCGGTTGTTGCGGAGGCAACGGTTGGTTTGGAACATTCGGACGATTTGGAACATTCGGTTGTTGAGGTGGCAACGGTTGGTTTGGAACATTCGGACGATTTGGAATGTTCGGTTGTTGCGGTGGCAACGGCTGATTTGGAACATTCGGACGATTTGGAATGTTCGGTTGTTGCGGAGGCAACGGTTGGTTTGGAACATTCGGACGATTTGGAACATTCGGTTGTTGCGGAGGCAACGGCTGATTTGGAACATTTGGACGATTTGGAATGTTCGGTTGTTCCGGTGGCAACGGCTGATTTGGAACATTCGGACGGTTCGGAATGTTCGGTTGTTGCGGTGGCGACGGTTGATTTGGAACATTTGGACGATTTGGAACATTCGGTTGTTGCGGTGGCAACGGTTGATTTGGAACATTCGGACGGTTCGGCACGTTCGGTTGAGGCTGTGTCGGTTGATTCGGAACGTTCGGCTTATTATTAGGCAGATTTGGTTGTTGCGGATTTTGATTTGGCTTACCAATCTGTCCTTGTTGACCACTTTGAGGGTTTTGGTTTGGTTTACCTATTTCACCTTGCGGTTTATTATTATTACCAACTTGTTGTTGATTGTTATTGTTATTGTTATTATTATTTTTTATTTGATCCTGCAAAGTCTTATCAAATGCCTCATTAGAATTATTCGGCAAACGATTTTGCGGAGGTTGTTTTATATCATTTTGGTCTTGTTTACCATTTTGATTTTGATTATTTTGTTGAGGGTTTTGTTGAACCTTATCACCTGAATTATTATTTTTATCACTAGGTGGAACATAAGGCGGTTGCACCTGTGGTTGGTTATTTACATTCTGATTAGGTTGATTTGGTTGCTGAATATTATTATTCTGATTTTGTCCTTGATTTTGTTGTCCTTGTTGAATTTGATTTTGCTGATTTTGTTGAATATTATTTCTTTGGTTTAAAAGAGCTTCTTGCATATTCAATCTATTTTGGTTTTGTTGAATAATATTATTCAAATTATTCAACACTTGTTGATTTTGTTTCAAAGCTTCTTTCATTTCAGCTTCTGATTTATCATTACCAAAAGTAATCAACAAATCAGTAATATTATCAGGAAGTTTCAATAAATTTTTAATATAAGTTGATCTATCAACGCTTGCCAAATGATTCATACGAACAGTTTGAGGCATAATCATCTGTTGTTGAAGATTGTTTATAATATTTGAGTGAACTTGTTTTACAAGATTTTGAGTTGAACCATTTCCGCTTGCATCAGGATTTACAGCAGAAGACTGAACATTAATCTTAGCTTGATTAATGTTCTGCCTATTAAATCTTCTTTGAAGGGCATCACGTATATTAAAGTCAACCATAGTATTATTATACCCTAACGGTTAAAATGTGAAACAGGCAAATAAGATTGAGGGTAAGTGTAATCCTCTTTAAAACCTGTATGACGATACATTTTTAAAGCTGGGATATTACTTGTTTCGCTTGTTACGTTCAATTCTGTAATCTTTCTTTCGCCACTCTTTGCCCAGTTTAAAATTGTTTCTGTAGTGCTTTTTACTAGATGTTTTGAAATACCTTTGCCTTGATGTTCTTTTTCGATACCTACAAGCGGAATATTAGCAACAGTACCATTGATATTAGCTAAACAAACACCGCAAGGTCTTTTATTGCAAAGCAAAATGAAACTAGCATCCTTCAAAAATTCACCATAAATATTTTGTACAATTTTATCTAAAATATCTCTTGTACCATCCATTGATTTGTATCTTGGGTCAAATAATGCATCTGAAGCTGTTTTAAAGGTAGAATGAATAATTCTTACAACATCTTCAAAGTAAACATCATCCCATTTTACAATAGAATAGCAATCTTCAAGTTCAGTTAAATTCATTGAATGTAAAATATTTTCAGAAGTTTGAGTATTGAATAAAAATCTCAATACAGCTAATCCAACAAATTTAAACCCAAAATGAGAAATATCACACGCAAAACTAGCTTGTGGTCCTAACATTGGATAACAAACGACCTTATCTTTTCTTTCTTTTTTAGTAACTTCTAAGAATTTTTCAATTAAAACTTTTCTCTTTGTGATAACATCTTCTTCACCTAAGCAATGAATTAAATTTAATTCAACAGCTTCAGAAATTGCAGAAGTGTACACTAAAAACGCAGTTGGAATATCATGTTCCAATAAAACAATACATTTTATATAATTTTTATCGACTGCTTCCAAGAATTCTTCGTATTCTAACGGTTTAAGTTCAAACATGTAGTCAGAAACAGCTTTACTTTTAAAGTCGTTGTACACGCCTTGAAAGATTTTATATAAATTATTTGTTAATAATTGTGCTTTATATTTTTGTTCTTCTGTCATAATTATTCCTTATAAATAATGATGCATTTTTTCTTTCTTAGTTTCCATATAACGTTTATTGTAAGAAGTAATATATGGTTCTATCTTAACAATATCATTAATTTCAAGACCATAACCTTTTAAAGCAATAATTTTTTTAGGATTGTTAGTTATAAGGTTAAATTTATTATACCCCAAATCCAAAATAATTTGGGCACCTACACCATAATCTCGTAAATCTGAACGAAATCCTAAAGAAATATTTGCTTCAACCGTATCTTGTCCTTCTTCTTGAAGATGATAAGCTTTTATCTTGTTCACAATACCGATACCACGACCCTCATGGTCTGTCATATAAACAAGTGCACCATTTCCGTGCTTATCAATCATTTGTAAAGCAGAATGTAATTGAGCATTACAATCGCATTTTAAACTTCCAAAAACATCCCCTGTCATACATTCAGAGTGAACTCTTACTATTGGCATTTTTTCAGGATTTGTATCCTTAACCAATGCCACGTATTCATGGTTATTTAAAGTATTTCTATAACCATAAATTTTGAAATCACCAAATTGTGTAGGTAAAAAAGCTTCTGCTTCTCTTACTACAAATTTTTCTTTCTTAAGTCTATAAGCAACAAGTTCTTGTACCGTAATAAATTTGATACCGTGTTTATCTGCAAAAACTTTTAAATCATCACGACGAGCCATTGTACCGTCGTCTTTCATAATTTCACACATAACGCCATTAGCAGTAAATCCTGCTAATCTTGCTAAATCAACAGCTGCTTCTGTATGACCAATTCTTTCTAAAACTCCACCCTCTTTTGCTATACAAGGAAACACATGTCCTGGACGTCTTAAGTCTTCAGGTTTTGAGTTTTTATCTACTGCAATCTGAATTGTTTTTGCTCTATCAAATGCAGAAATACCAGTTGTAACACCAAATTTCATAGCACCATCAATTGATTGAGAAAACGCTGTTTGCATTGATTCTGTATTCTTTGCAACCATTGGTGTAAGTTCCATCTCCTCAGCTCTTTTTTTATTTATAGCCAAACAAATCAAACCTCTACATTCAGTTGCCATAAAATTGATAATATCAGGTGTAACTCTATCTGCCGCACAGATAACGTCACCCTCATTTTCACGGTCTTCGTCATCAGCTATAATAACTACTTTTCCGTCTTTTATATCTTCTATCGCTTCTTCTATTGTATTAAAAATGTTTTCATTATTTTCCATTATAAAAACCCATTTTCCTCTAAGAAATTCATTGTAATCTCTTTTTTTTCTTTTCCTACAACAAAATTTTCAATATATTTCGCTAAAATGTCAGTTTCTATATTTACAATATCATTATTTTTCAACTCTTTCAAGTTGGTATTTTCAAAAGTATGCGGAATTACAGCCACAGTAAAGCTTTCAGGCTTTATATCCGAAATCGTTAAACTAATACCATTTATTGTAATAGAACCTTTTTTAACTATATATTTACGAAATTCAGGCAGAACGGCAAATTCCATATTATAAAATTCGCCTAATTTTTCTTTTTTAATAAACTTTGTTATCAAATCAACATGACCGGAAACAATGTGTCCTGACAGTCTATCAGAAAGTTTTAAAGCTCTTTCGAGGTTTACAAAATCACCATTTTTTAAATCTGATAAATTTGAAACCCTCAAGGTTTCATCAGAAACATTTACCTCAAAAGTAGTAGTATCAAATTTAACTACAGTTTCACAAACACCATTTACGGCTATGCTTTCACCAAGTTTAATATCTTCCAAAACAGTTTTTGCAGATATAACTAAATCTGCACCATGAGAAGATTTTTTAAAAGCAACTACTTTTCCGATTTCTTCAATAATACCAGTAAACATAAGCCAATTTTAGCACGAACTATTTACCAATGCAAAAATGCTCGAAGATATTGTTCAAAATATCATCAGTAATAACTTCACCAGTAACTTCATCCAAACTTAATAAAGCATCTTTCACATCAATAGAAATCAAGTCTTGGATTTGTCCCTCACGTGAAGCTACAAGTGCTCTATCCAATGCGTTTTTTGCTCTTTCAAGACAATTTGTTTGTCTCGTATTAGTTACGTAATCTAGATTTTCTGGAGAAATTTCGCAAACAATATTTTTAATAGCTTCCCTTAATTCTTCAAGTCCCTCACGAGTTTCAGCAGAAAGGTTATAAACATTTTCATCTTTTTTACCAGCTAAATCTGTTTTATTAGCAATAACAAGATGTTTTCTACCTTTTAACAAGTCCAAAATCATTTGGTCTTCTTCTTGAATACCTTGATTTATATCGTAAACGAATATACTCAAATCCGCTTGTTCAATAGATTGTTTTGAATAATTTATACCAATTTCTTCAACCTTATCAACATCGTTTTCGTCACGAATACCAGCAGTATCAATCAAAGTAACAGGAATACCCAAGTCTAAAGTTTCGTGTAAAACATCTCTTGTTGTACCTGCAATATTAGTAACGATTGCTCTATCAATGTTTAATAATCTATTAAAAATAGAAGATTTACCAACATTAGG
>DBIX01000021.1:41696-41866 GCA_002297005.1 Cyanobacteria bacterium UBA791
ATACCTTGTCTTAAAATATTACTTGTATTTGAATATCTCAAAACTTCATCAATTTCTTTTATAATATTTTCAAAAGTTTCTATTAATAATGAATATTCAGGTTCTACAACCTCTTCTGGAAAATCAATACCTGCAATAATTTTTGACAAAATATCAAAAACTTCTTTTTT
>DBIX01000021.1:41972-42680 GCA_002297005.1 Cyanobacteria bacterium UBA791
TAGAAAAATTATCACATTTACTATGAATCAAATCACATACAGCCTCAGCTTGAGATAAATCCATTTTTTTATTTAAAAAGGCTCTCTTTGTAAATTCGCCTCTCTCTGCCATTCTTGCACCTGTTCTCAAAACAAGATTTAAAATGTTTTTGACAATATTAACACCACCATGACATTGAATTTCCACAACATCTTCACCAGTATATGATTGAGGATTCTTAAAATAAAGAACAATTACTTCATCCAAAGCAACCTCGCCATCCATAATCCAACCGTGTGAAACCTTGTGGTTTTCCAGTTTTTGACCTTTAAAAATTTTGCTTATAATATCTAAAGCTTTATCACCAGAAATTCTAACAACACCAACGCCACCAAAACCCATTGGTGTTGAAATTGCTGCGATTGTATCAAATTCATTAATAATATTCATATCTACATTATATTATAAAAAAAAGTGAGAAATTTATAAAACTTCTCACCTTAAGAAAATATTATGCCATCATCATAGCAACTACTGCCAAGGCAGCTTGTAAATTAGCCATATTATCATTATTCGCTTTTGCCGTATTCATAGCATTTGTTAGTTGTTGATTAAACAAATTTGAGTTATAAGAATTACCAGCATTAGAATTTGATAGAGCAGAAGATAAATAGTTTAATGCGTTTGAATTTGCACCATTTACTAGAGAATTTAATAAATTAATATAA